>JBARRC010000477.1:0-27843 GCA_049644045.1 Phycisphaerae bacterium | reverse complement strand
GACCAGAGATGCGCCCGGTCACTACTGGCGTGGGTTAGCAAAAGCGACAAACGAATCGGCTCGACGGCAACCCGTCGAAGTTCAACACTCAAGTAACGCACGCCGCTCACCAGCTTTTGAAGCTGGGCTATGAGAGCGGATAGAAGGTCGGCCACGACAGCTTGAATCGCCTCGATACTGGTGACGGGACCGTCGAATACCCGGGTTACCTCAAGCGGTTGGCTCGGGTGGATCGGGTCTATTCGCTCGGGCGCGACGCCTACCGCCTGGTCAAGCCGTTTGAGTAGTCCGCTTCCGAAGCGGGCAGCGAGTTCATTTCGGGGAAGGCGGAGCAATTCGCCAACCCGTTCAATTCCCACCTCGGTGAGGGCTTCGCAGACAACCTGGTCGATCCGTAACGCGGAGACCGGAAGCGGCGTCAGCGATGCCCGTATCGCGTCATCGGGGATGATGGTTATCCGATTCTTTCCGTATCGAGCAACGGCTTGCGCACAGGCAAAGGTTGGGGCGATGGCCAAGCGGACCGAAAGACCGAACCTCTCGAGGGACGCGACGACTTTCTCAGCAAGGCGTTCTTCGCCACCGTATAGATGCTCACAGCCGGCGATGTCCAACAACAAACCATTGGGATAGTCCGGCGCCACCACCGGTGAAAAACGAAGTGCCCAGCGGGCGAGTTGGTCGAGGCAATGGGTATCGTCCTCCGGCGTGAACGGCTGAATCCAAAGAGGAGCGTTCGTCAGCAGCGAACGAGCGTGAGCAAGGCTCACGCCCACCCGGACCCCGGCCGCCTCGGCTCGCGCGCAATGACAGGCGATCACCTGTTTGCCCTGCATGGTCGAAACAAGCAGCACGACCATGTTTTCAGGCTGACCGGTGGCGTTGTGTCGTTGCCGCTTCTTGCGAATAGCAAGGCTGATTGGCCATCGGGGCAGATAGACCGACAGTGCTCGTGGCACGGTCCCACTCCAGTGCCCACACACCACGGGCTTGGTCGGGCTGCACTCCCTTGCAACGCAGAAGTCGCACGCTCCATCTAGGATTGACGGGAAACGCCGCATCGTTGTGGGTCGATGGTTCCCATCGAATGAGCCAACGGCTTTGTGCCGCCGAAAGCTCGCCTTGCTCCCACGGGGGGCGAACGAGCAACGCACAGGTACGATTCGCCTTGGCTACAAGCTGGACCCTTCGGGTGGCCGCCATCTGGAACTTGCTTCCATCGGCGATAACAACGCCTACGACGGGAGAGCGAAGCGCCAGGTCGATCGTCCACAGGCGGCTGGACGTGTCACGAGGATCTACGAAAACCGACCGTTCCAACAAACGACGGTCGTTTCCATCGTCTCGCACCAAAATGCCCGGATACGGAAAACATCGTTTCCCGATCCACACCGTCCAAAGGGAGCTTGAACTTGCTTCAATAGCCCGCCAGGCTAGATGAACGAGAACACAGAGGGGCGGACTCCATGGTGCTGCGGGGCGTTGTCCATCCGGAAGATGGGTAAGCCCAAACCACTCGTGCAAGGCTCCGCACAAGAGGCCTCCTCCGAGTGCGACGTCGACAGGAGGCCAGCCCGTTGAAATCACGTGGCTCCGCTCCTCGCTACCAAGGGTTGCGGCCACGGTGCTGGTACCGCGGTATTGCCGCTCAATGGCTCGGATTCTCTCGGCGAGAAGCAACTCGTTACTCCTATCCTGGATTGCTGGATGTTAGAGATATGTTAGGGTATACGACTGTGAATTGCAAGCCACCTTTCGACTAATCTGGGGCGGTCTTAGTTTGTGAAACTAAAGTACTTACGCTACCGCTTCAATGCAGGCTGGATCGTCGTGCGCCGGGCTGTTGACGCGGGGGCTTACCGCATGAGCGGTCAGTTCCTCGGACGGAAGTGGACGGAGAAACGGTTGTAGGCGCTCAACGTCTTGTACGTTTGGGTCGAGCCAGAGCTCATAATCGTCCGGGCTGATGATGACGGGCATGCAATCGTGGAGGGGGTGGATGAGTCCGTTGGGCTTGGTCGTCAAGATGGTGAACGAATCGATGGCTTGTTCTGTTGGTCCCTGCCAATGCTCCCAAAGGCCGGCGAACGCAAAAACGCGTTCGTCACGCCGGCGGATGAAATAGGGCTGCTTCCTTCGCTTGCTTCCAGTTCCGGTTTCAAGCTGTTTCCACTCGTAGAATCCCGTGCACGGCACCAAGCATCGTTGCCTGCGCAAAGGTGTGCGAAAGGCGGGTTTTACGGCTGCTTGCTCTGAGCGAGCGTTAATCATCCGATTGCCGATACTCGGGTCTTTGGCCCACCGTGGGACGAGTCCCCAGCGAAGAAGGTCGAGTTGACGCTTGTTTTTGTCGTCGAGCGCTCGGACCACGGGCACCATTTGTGTTGGTGCGATGTTGAACCGTGGTCGCAACGGCTCGGCCTCGACAAGGTCGAATTCCTCGGTCAATTGCTCTTGAGTCGCGGCAAGTGTGTAGCGTCCGCACATTGGTCAAGTTCCCAAGCACACTGAGACAGGACAGGGTTATATTGTAGCGTACCTCACCGAGGTTGAGTTAATCAACCAAACACAACACATATCACAAGCGGCGGAAGGTCAAGCTATCTGATTCGTGCAGGAATTGCGATTCTCAATACGGGAACGGCGATTGGAGTCGAAGCAGCGTCGCGGCGATCATGCCGCCCAGAGGCGCGTCCACTGAATGGTGTTTACGTTTGAATCGAGACGCTTCTTGCGGTACAGTAACGACTGCCGGTGCGTAGACGGATAACGTCAGACTATGGCGTCAGAGGCGGGTGGCCGACCAGCTCGCCAGCACGAACCGCCTGTACCCGTTTGGCCCTGCGAAAGGAGGCACACGCATGAATCTCGCAAGAAACTGGTTCTGCCGGATCGCCTTCGTCTTGGTACTTCTTGCCCTGAGCACAGGACAAGCGCAAGCCGACAGCGATTATCAGACGTTCACTTTCGATAAAAGCAGACTGAAATCCAGCAAGATCTCCGGGTACGATGTCATCCGCTACGGCGACCTGGAATTATCGAGAGAAATAGCAGCGCCTCAGGTGCCCGTGAAACTGGTTCGCCTGGCTCTTCCCCCCGGAAAGAGAATCGCCTCGGTAACAATCGAGGAACTCGATAGCGAGGAGCTCGAGGGGTGGTACGTTCTTTTTCCCACACAGGCGCCGCAACCTCTTTCTCACCCGGAGGTGGAGTTCATCGAACCCGCGGACCAGTTCTACTCATCCACCGACCTTTTCCCGAGCGAGGTAGTACAAGTTGCCTCCCGCGGTTACTTTTCTGGTTACAATATCGGCACCCTGCTCGTTCACCCGGTGCAATATTCACCTGTACGGCAAAAGCTGATCTTCCATTCACGAATAGTGATCCGGATCTTCTACGAAGACAGCGGCAGACTACCTCTGCCGTACCGGACAACGACGTATTCCGAATCCATTCACAGGAGCGCGCTGACCAAACTCGTCGAGAATCCGCGTTTCCTGAAGCTTCCAGCCGTACGAATGGCCTCGGCCCCGTCAGCACTTCCGCCAGAAGACCATCTCTACGTGATCATTACCTCAGATGCCCTGGCTTCCTCTTTCGAGCCACTAGCCTATTGGAAGAACAAGAAGGGCTTGTCCGCCGAGATAGTCACGACAACGTGGATCTACGCCAACTACTCGGGCGTGGACGATCAAGCGAAGATCCGAGAGTTCGTCAAGGATGCGTACCAGAACTGGGGAACACTCTGGGTTCTGCTGGGCGGGGACACCAACGTAGTTCCGGAGCGCGTCGCCTATGCTATGGATTGCGAGATGGGACCCTCCGACAACGATATCCCCTGCGACCTCTACTACGCGGACCTGGACTCGGACTGGAACGAGAACGGGAACAGCGTATACGGTGAACTGGACGACAACGTCGACATGTACTCCGACGTTTTCGTCGGCCGGGCGTCGGTCGAGGACGCGGCGGAGGCGTCGACTTTCGTTGATAAGGTCCTGACCTACGAGATGGGCAGCCCCGGTGGACACGAACTGGATATGTTGTTCCTGGCAGAGATTCTCTGGAGCAACCCCTATACCGACGCTTCGATCAACAAGGATTATATCGACGATCTGTATGTTCCCGATCGTTTCGACCCTATTACGAAGCTCTACGAGTCAGCAGGGAACGAGAGTCCCTCATCGGCAATCACCGCCCTCAACGAGGGACAGAACATCGTCAACCATGACGGCCACGCGGGGTACACGGTCATGGGAGTTGGCACCGGTTACTTGGACAACTCCGATATGGACGCGCTCACCAACGGCCCCGAGTATTCACTGCTGTTCTCTATCGGCTGCTGGCCTGCCGCCTTCGACTATGATTGTATCGCCGAGCATTTCGTCAGCAATCCCAACGGCGGCGGCGTGGCCTTCGTGGGCAACTCACGATACGGCTGGGGAAGCCCCGGCAACCCCAAGTACGGATACTCCAATCGTTTTGACCAGCAGTTCTTCAAAGCCCTTTTCGACGACGGAATCTACCATATCGGCAACACGCTTGCCGCGGCCAAAGCCGCCTACGTTGTCTTTTCCGGTCAGGAGAATGTCTATCGGTGGTGTGAATACCAAGTCAATCTCCTGGGTGACCCGGAAATGCCGATATGGACAGACACGCCGCAGGTGCTGGGTGTCACTCATGCCGACGAGGTGCACGTCGGCGACAGCCTCTTCCCGGTAACGGTGACCGCCGGAACCAGCCCGGTCGCAGGCGCGCTGGTTTGCGTGATGCAGGACACGTCCGCCTACGAGACCGGGCTTACGGACGACGACGGGCAGGTTTCGTTCAACATCTCTACCGCCGATGCCGCCAATCCGGTCCACATTACGGTGACCGCACGGGACTTTGTTCCTTATGAAGGAACCGCTTCGATGGTGACCGACGAACCATACGTCAAGATTTCCTCGTACGCGACGGACGGCTCCAGCGAAGGATACGTAACACCCGACAGCTTGATCACGATGGACGCCTCTTTCAAGAACTACGGCAGCGTCGTGGCGAGTAGTGTCTCCGTTGTACTTAGCAGTAGCAACGCGAATATTGCCGTGGTAGACGGCACGGAGTCGGTGGGGGATATCCCTGCCGGCGACACGACCGTCGTTACCGGTGCTTTTTCGTTCAATGTTGGCGGTGACCTCGCCAACGGCGAGACGGCCTATCTCGACGCCGCCCTTTCCGATACCGCGGGCCATGCATGGACGGACGTTATCGCCGTGACCGGGGCGGTGCCTGTTCTCTCCTTCACCAGTTACGATGTAGCCGACGATCTGCACGGTGACGGAGACGGTTTCGCCGAGCCGGGCGAGACGGTCACTCTGCTGATCACCGTTGAGAACTCAGGTCTCGAGACGGCGCAGGCCGCCGTGATCACTGTTGGCTGCGCTCATTCCGACGTGGACATCCTGGATACCAGCGTGCCGCTCGGAAGCATCCCGGCATCCGGCAGTCACACGGTCCCGGTAGACATCGCCATCGATCCACCCTGCCCCGCACCCTCATTCCCTCAGATCGACTTGTCATTTGAGGCAGAAGGCGGCTATGTGTTCGATGACAGCTTCCTGGTTTCAATAGGTGAAATCGGCTTTGAGGATGATATGGAGGATGGAGACTCGCACTGGACACATTCTGGTTCGATCGACCTGTGGCATCTGACGACGAACCGCGCGCATTCCGGTGACAACAGTTGGTACTGTGGAACGGAGGATCCATTCGCGTATGTTGACAACATGGAGAATGTCCTGGAGTTGACACCCATCGAAATCGGTCAGGAAGCCGCCCTCTCGTTCTGGTGCTGGTACGAGTTTCCGACCTACGGTTCAGACGGTCTCTACGCGGAGGTCAATGACGGCTCCGGATGGATTACACTCGATTTTATTGGAAGCGGGGGCGCCTTGAATCCGCTCACCGTTGGTAACGACTGGCTGGAATACACGTATGACCTGTCACACTATCCTGCCGGCACTTCGTTGACTCTGCGCTTCCGTTTTGTGAGCGATGATGGGGAAGTGGCGGAAGGAGCTTACGTCGATGATGTGATGATCGTAGGGGCCGAGTGGTCTGATGGGGGCTCCGGTTCGCCTATCCCCGCCTTGTCAGAGTGGGGCCTCATGATCATGGCGCTGCTTCTGGCCGCCGTGGGAACTGTATTGATCCGCCGCCGATGCGAATGTTGGTGACATCACTTGCGAAACCGGTGAGCACGCCGGAAGTGCCGAGAGCAACCGACGGTCGCCGCTCAGTCCTCGGACTCACCCTTGGCGGCAAGGAAGCGTGAGAGGCGTTGCACGGTCTCAGCGTCGGGCTGGCGGCCGCAAGACGCAGGCAAGGGGGTCGAGGGTTCTGTTTTGCGCAGAGTCCGAGCCCGGCAATCAAGAGGTTGTCGGAATACATGGTCCGGCCACCCAGGAAACAGGTAATCCCGGAGAATACCACGGAGCCCGACGATGGCGAGGAATTGCGAATCCTCACCTCCGAATGAGATCGCCGTTTACAGCTTTCGGCAAGCCCCATCAGTCCCGGCCAAAGCGTTGGCCGCAAAGCTCTTGCCGTAACGATCTAAAGGGCGAGATTGTGTGGTGAGGATTCCCGATTCGAACCCACGCACGGGTCGACTCTCCTTCACGGCTCTGCCGTGACGCCGGGGCCGGCCCGATGGTCATAAGCCGGACCAAGACAGGCTGTTCTCGATTGAGTCGGGTGGGTCATTCGAGTACGATTGCGGTTCGAGTTCTGATCAATGGCGAATCCCGTTTTTCAGGGACCCGAAATGACCGCAAGTCATCAGGATTGCGCACACTGGGACCGCGCCGCGAGCACGTACGATGCCGAGCACCGCGAGTGGCTGAGCGAGGCCTTCGAAAGCAAGATCCGTTCGTGGCTCGCCCAGCGGTTCACGCCCGACGACGATGTGCTCGAACTTGGCTGCGGGACCGGCATTTTCTCTGAGATGATTGCTGGGCAGGTCAGGCGCCTGACAGCGACGGACTTCAGTCCAGAGATGCTCGAGCGAGCGAGGCATCGCCTGAGCGCGTATGACAACGTTGAGACTCGCAAGGAGGACGCCTGTCACACGTCGTTCGCTGATGGGGCGTTCGACGCCGTGCTGACCGTGAACCTGTTTCACCACGCTAGTGAACCGGCAGCCGTCGCCCGTGAATGTAACCGCGTCGTGAGGCCCGGCGGGAGAGTCGTCGTCATCGACTGCGCCGGGCACGCGACGTCGGTGTCATCGTGGATCGACGCAGGTCTACGCCGTCTGCGACTTCGCGACCGACCGCACGACGACGACCACCACCTGTCTCTCGACGACCTGACCGCGTTGCTCGCCGGTGCCGGTCTGACAGTTCAAGAGAAGACGCACATGCGGCAGCGCCGCCCTCGAGCGAAGTACACGTGCCTCCGCGCTGCGAAGCCGCCATGACCGCACCGCGGCAGTGCGCCGTTACGCGATAGGCCACCCGCGTGAAGCGATAGGGCACCCACAGGCGTGACGGAAGGAGGCTGAAGGTTGCCGACCTCGGTCAAGCCGGTAATTCGCTTATCACAGCGTACACCCCGACAGGCCCGGATGACTTTCCGGGGACCAGCATCTGGAGGGGTGGTGACCCGGACATTCTGGGGCGGCAAGTGAGCGTGAGCCGCCACTGGAGTCGAGGTCCAGCTTGGGCTAACGATTACTCTGACCACTCACCACCACCATCTCTACCTCAACATCACCCGTGATCTTGTCGCACCGCCCGCACAGGCAGCCGATGAATTCCTCCGGTTCTTGCGGCCTTCCGCACATCGGACATGTTCTCTTCGTCGAGTCCACCTCAAATCACCTTGACGATGTTTGGTGAGCAACACACGCAGCCCATCACGGCCCGCCGCCATTATCCACGACGCCCTTCTTCCGGTTGTCGCCGGCCTCAAGGATGGGCAGACTCTCAACTTCAGGAGCCTGGACGCTCGGTCTGACGAATTTCACTTCGTCAAAGATCCGGAACGCGGGAAAGAGCGCAACCCGCAACTTGGCCAGCACGGGATTAGACACCTTCTCAAACGTCCAGGGTTCCTCAAGGCTGAGCTGCTAGCGGTGGACGCTCTGCGCAGAGCTGGCTACGAGAATGCGCACAGCCCCTTGGTGGCCGGGCAGCTTACGCGGCCGTCACACTGAGGAGCGTAAACGCCACCAAGCCCTGGCATCCAGGGGGTGTTCCCGGGTAAGCTATGGCACATGGACGAGCAGGCTGAAATCGCACAGGTGAAGCTGGCTGCAACCGGCGATCAGGACGCCCTCCAGCACCTCATCGTCCACTACCACGAGCGTCTGCACGGTGCTGTGACAGGCAGGATGGATCCTACGAGACTACCTTGAATCGGTGAAACCGTGCTGGAGGGTCGCCCAGTCGAGCAGGTCGACGCGGCCGTCTTCGTTCATATCTTCGTCGTTGCAGTGGGAGAGTGGCGGGGTGCCTGGGCCCAACAGACAGTCAACCACCATTGCATGATCGGCCAGATCGGTGTAGCCGTCGCCGTTGACGTCGGCGCGCGAGCGTCCGATCAGTTCAAAGGGATTGCTGAGGTCCGCTTCGAACCCGCACTCGTACGCGAACAGCTCGATCTGATAGTCCGACCCGGAATAGAGCAACGGATCGACCTCCCAGTCGAAGCCTCCAGAGGACATCGGCGCTGATCCGAGGGATGTGTGGCGGAACCCGTTCTTGAACAGCGAGACGTTGAGATACCCGAACGGAGCAGTCGTCTCCCAGAGGATCGTCTCGGTGGTGCCGGCCGTCCAGCGCTCCCCTCCGGCCGGGCTCGTGATGGCGAATGTCGGCGAAGCCGAGGAATCGGCAACTTCGAATGTTGCGCTCGTGTCGGTGATGTTGCAGCCGGACAACTCCAGTTGAATACTGTAGTCGTCTGAGTCGCCAATGCCGGGGCAAATGTTCCAGGTGAAATGCTCGTCAGACATGGGAACCGCGCCGGCAAGAAATGCGACTGGGTATTCACCTTTCAAAAGCTGAATGGAGAGGTTCCCGAAAGGGTCGGTGGTGTCCCAGGTTACCGTATGGGGAGTTCCCGCGGTCAGCACCTGCCCGCTCGTTGGGCTGGTGATGACTAACGTGGGACGTGGCGCCGCCCCCGCTATCTCAAAGGTCCCGCTGAAGTCTTCGAGCTGCGCACCGCAAGGAGATGATGACAAACGGATGACATAGTCCGTGGCGTTGCCGATAGCCGGGCAGATGTACCAGTCGAAGCCGCGGTCGGACATGGGCACATAGCCGAGGAACAAATCACCCATGCCACCGCCCTGCAGGTCGATCCGGACGTAACCGTAGGGATTGGTTGCGTCCCAGGTGATCCTGTGCGAGGTGCCGGCCGCAAGCAGTACGCCGCCGACCGGCCAGGTCAACGACAGAGTGGGAGGCGGCGTCGAGCCGGCGATCTCGAACAGTCCGGTGGAATCCTCGACTGCGGGGCCGCAGTTGCTGGACACGACTCGGATAGAGTAGTCCGCACCATCACCGATCGACGGGCAGATGAACCAGTCCAGGCGACCGTCCGCCATCGGTACGGAGGCAATTTGGTAGTAGTACGCACGATTGCGTTCCAGGCGAACTGATACGTCTCCGTAGGGGTTGGTGGTTTCCCACCGAATGGTGTACCCCGTGCCGGCGGTGAGCGTTTCCCATCCTACCGGCGATGTCAGCGTGACTGTCGGACGCGGCGCCGAGCCGGTAATCTCGAACGTCTCGCTGACATCTTCAATCATCGGGCCGCACTCATACGCAATAACTCGGACGGTGTAATCTGTTCCGTCGCCGATTGTGGGGCAGATGGGCCAGTCGAACCCGCCGTCGGACGCGGGGGCGAGGCCGAGAAACGAGACGGTCGCGCCGGCCCGCTCCAGCATGATCCGGACGTCGCCATAGGGGTTGGTAGCTTCCCAGGTGATGCCTAGCGTGGTGCCGACGATCCACGGCACGTCGCTGGCTGGTCCGGTCACCGTGATCGTCGGACGTGGCGTCGAGCCGACGATCTCGAAATGGGCGCCCTCATCCTGCACCGGGGGGCCGCAATTGTACGAAGCGAGCCGTACGGAATAGTCCGTCGCATCTCCGAGGGCCGGGCAGATCGTCCAGTCAAAGCGGCCATCGGCCATGGGAGCGTAGCCAACGTACGAGTGATGGTCGCCGTCGCGCCGCAGGGTGATGTTGACGGAACCGTATGGGTCGGACGTGTCCCAGGTGATCGTCTTGACGGTGCCGGCCGTCAGCGTTTCGCCACCTGCGGGCGACGTCAACGTAACCGTCGGGCGCGGTGCCGAGCCGACAATCGTGAATTCAGCACTCGTGTCGTAAACACCACAGGAATACGCGGCAATCTTCAGAGTGTAATCGGAACCGTTGCCGAACGTCGGACAGATCTCCCACGCATAGCTGCCGTCAGACAAGGGAACGACCCCGATGCGCGAATAGGACGATTCGCCCCGGTAGACCGTGATGACGACGTCCCCAACCGGATCAACGGCGTCCCAGGAAATCCTCTCGGTCGTGCCGGCCGTGAGCGTTTCGCCCCCTAGTGGGTGACTCAAGGTTACCGCACAACTTCCGGCCGCGAAGGGCTCGGGGATGGGTTCATCCGCATCCTCCCAGGGGAGGGTCCTGCCCGCACTGCACTTCTCGACTGAATCCTCGTCCAACCGGCGTTTCTCGATTCCAATGCCAGTATCACGGGGGTCTTCTCCCGGGGCGGTGGAGGGAAGACAAGCCGCGATCGCCGCAATCATCACCATCAGCACGCGTTGGCTCGCGCACGCCGAAGGCCTTACCTGAGGGCGTGAACCTGGTCCGTTGAAGACTGGATTGCTGGTCATGCCCCCATCCTCTCCGGTCCTGGCTAGACCCCCCGCGATCCCGTTGTGTTGCCTTTATAGCCACGATTTTACTTGAATGTCGACCCGGTTTCAAGGTTGGGCGGGGCGCTCCCCGGAACGGCGGCCAGCCTATACAATGGTGGGTCCTCGGGCGTACCAGACTCAAGGATCGGTTTCAGGAACGCACAATGAGCGGTCCCCAAGAAGCCAATGAAGCCATTCAGTCCAGCGGAATGACCGCTGAGCCCGTTCCCATCCGGTTCTGGTGGCTCAAGCGGATCCTCACGGTCAGCGGCGTTCTGCTCATCGCCCTCCTATGCCTGTGGTGGTGGTGGGGCTGGGAGGCCGATCGACGCCTCCAGGCCGGGTCGCATGCTCGGCTCTTGGCGAGCATGTCCGCGCTTCGCGCGGATATGCCGCCCTGCCGCATGACATTTACGGTCCGGACAGGTGGAACCCCGTGTTGAACGCTAACCGCCAATAACACCCTATTCGACCAACCGCGTCAGCAACCTGCCCAGGGTAATCGCGTTGCCCGCCGTGTTTAGGTATTCCTGAATGCTGAGCACCCAGAAGTCGTTGTAGCAGCGGCTGTGAGGACGCCCATCGTCCAGTCCGCGAAGGTTGACAAAACGGGAATCGGCGGAGGGGACGAAGGCCGACCTCCTATCGCACCCCTCGCACTGGAATTCGCAGAGACGAGCATCAAAGACACCATCGTCAACAACAAATACCTTCAAGCTCACGTTCTCGTTCCATCCCCAAGCTGGTTCGGGGCGGCTCTCCGAGAAGTCCGACCAGTAGCCCGGCCAATGCGCCGCGCAAAAGTCCATGCTCCTCAGGATTCTCGGGCCGGACTTGCCCTTCTCGACCAGCTCTCGGTTCACCAGACGCTTCACCGAGGACACGACGGGAATTCCGTCCCGATTTTGCTCTACGCGAACCGCCACGCCTTCGAAGGGAATCAGATACTCCGCACCGTCGCAAGCCAAGCGCCGGAGCGGTCTGTCCCACTCTTGCAGCGTATCCATGGTCGTCAGAAGCCACGCGAGCGGGGTCTCTTCGAAAGTTACACCGCGTCGAACATTCCCTGCCTTCTTGGGAGTGTCGATATCATGCAGGGCAACGGCCGCGGCGGCCAGTTCCCAGGCAACTACCATATCCAGAATCTCGTCGGGGTCACGCGACAAACCGGGCGTGGCCCTCTCCAGGATTTCCCGGAGCGTCGCCAAAACAGTGAGAGCCGACGCGAAGCTGTGGTTCCTCAGGACGCTCTTGGTGACTTCGTTCAGCAGGTCCTGCTCTGCCGTGTACTCTTTGTGCCGTCGCCTCAGGTCGGAGAAGAATAGGGAGCCCTCTACGAACTCCTTCAACTGTGGGGTTCCACTCCAAGCGGGCTTGCTTCGAAGGGGTAAGACATCGCTCTTTGACGAGAAGGCCCTCTCCGCCGCGTGCCAAGCCGGATATCCCAGGTCGTGGCAGAGCGACGCGACGATCCATGCGAGCTGTACAACGCGCTGTGTCCGCCATGGGGTTGCCAGAAGGTTGTTCCACGCCCGTTGCGACGATTCCCGAGCAGTCTTTGCATCTCCCGTTGGCGAGGGAAGGCGTTCCCCCAATTGCTGGACGAAGTCCGCGTGGCGGGCGAGCTCGCTGAACGTGATGTCGGTGATCTCGCTCAAGTTGTCGGGATTGTCCAGGATTCGGCGCCCGGCCAGAAAGACAAACACGGGGTGCGCCAGGTGCTCACGGTAGGGCTTGGGCCGGAGCTCAGCATACAGGACGGACTCCGCCTCCAACAACGAAAAGAAGGCCGGGTACATCTCGGGACAGTACATGCCAAATACGTCGCGGTAGAACACAAACGCGTCGTAGACCATCTCATAGTTGCGTGAGGGCGGGTACGACCTTCGAAGCCAATCCAGCCGGCTGTCAACGTTCTCATCAATCAACCGAGACTGAGGATGGTCCGCGAGGATGGATGCAGCCCGCGTCAACCGTTCAGCGAAGTTGGGCCCGAGCATGCGGCGAAACGGCCCAGCCAGCATGTCTTGCCCTTCTCCAAAACCCCAGTCGCCAAGGAGCTCGGCTTCGTCTTGCCCGGCCCTGTCCACGAGCCTCGCAATGATGCCAGGCGGGACGCGCCTGGCATGGAAAACGAAATCGCGGACGGGAGGCTCTTTCTTTCTCCTTATTATGAGCATGTCTACTGCCTGCGCCTTCTACTCCAGATCGGCCGCCGTGATCGGCGTACCGGCGAGAACCTTCGCCGCAACGTCCAGCTTGCCGTCCAGTCGCAGGCGCTGAGCGAATGAACGAACGATGACCGGATCTCCCGGACGCTCGCCATAGGCCTCGAACCACAGTTGGATGGCCCGCTCTACATCACGCCGTTTCTTTTGTTTCCCCAGGAGCGTTGCCAGATTGTGCTTCGTGTCAACTCCCCACAGGCGCGTGTTCTGCAAGTGTTCGTAGAGCTCGATTGCGCGACTCTCGGCCTTCGGTTCGGCGCGCGCGGCGAGAGCGTCGCCCATGGCTCTCTTTATTTCCAGATACTCCTCAGACTCTTCCCCCTGAATCTCGTCGGCGAGTTCAAGTAGACTCTCAAGGGGGTAATCTTCCTTGAGCACGGAGATCAAGGCAAGGGCGTGGAACGCCGAATCGTGGCTCGGGGCTGCGCGAAACTGCTGGACTGCACGCTTCACAGAGTCTTTGAGGTCGAAGCCAGGAGGGCACTTTTCCTTATCCAGCAGTGTCAGCTGGCCCGCCAGGCGGTCGAAGCGCGTCTTGTCGATGGCCCTGCCTAGCTCCCCTTTCTTTTCCCCGAACTTTCTCAGGTAGCACGCCGCCACTTCCACCGGATCACGCGGATCTCGCGCGTTCATCTGCTGGGCCAGCGAGTCATCGTTCGGGAGTTTGTATTGGGTGTCGAGCAGGAACGAGACGTACTGTGCGGCAAGCTTGAAATCATCCTTGAGCCCCTTGCTTTCGCGCGACACCTCATAGAGGCGATAGGCCAGCTCGGGAAGGCGGCAGCGCTCTGCTTCCACAGCGAGATTACCGATGGCAATCGGATCAGCTGCCTCCCGGCGATCCCGCAAAGCGTCCAAGGCTGCCTGAATCGTGACGGCCACGTGGGGGCCGTGCGCCGATTCCGCCTTTGTGTGCGCCTCGTCCAGTATGACATTAATATCCCGCGGTTGGGCCGATGGGAACGCGACAACCGGTTCGGGCTTAAGGGGCAGTGGAGGCGTTTCGACTCCCTCGGGAGCCGGCGCAGGCTCCACCTGTTCCACCTCAACGACCGGTGGCCTCGAGAAGCGGAGACCGGGAGGTTCCTCCATCAGGGACACTCCTGCCTTCTCCGAGGGGATCTGCCTTCCCCAAACGTCGCCAAAGATGTCCATTGCCTGGATATCATCTTCCAACACATGCACATGTCGCGGCGCAAGGAGGGGAATGAACAGCGGTTCCCGCCTTGCGTTCCTATCCTTCCTAGAGCCCGCACGTTCAAACGCGACGGCTAGCGCATCATCGTAAGCGAGCGACCAGAACTGCTCTGTGGCGCCCCGGGGGGGGATCGTCGTTGTCGCGGCTCCCTGCATACTGTTCTCCGATGCGGATAGTCCGGCCTTCAAGAACTCTCGAGTTTCTTCTTCCTTCTTCAGGTCGCGTATCTTAAGCGAGCTTTCCTCTTGCACCGGGCGTAACTCATTCTGGACGAAGGCAAGTCGGCCGTTCCTTGGCAAGATCTTGTGAAACCCCGGTCGAAGAATGTCGAATGTGGTTCGTCGTAGAACGTAATCGTTGACCCACACCACCACCGGTTGCCACCGTACCTGTATGCGGTCTCGGCGTCTACCATGGTCTGCAGTCATGCCCGGCGCCCCGGTAGGCTCTGCGGCGAACAGCCCCCAAGTGACAAAGTCGAGTATTCCGTGAACCAGCGCTTCGTTTGCGCGCCCCAGGCCCGGGGGACAGTCCACAAGAAGCCAGAGATCCTCGCAGCATGGTTCGGCGGTAAGACACTTGAGTAGTTGCTCGACCAGGCGGCAGTAGTCCGCAGGGGTCGCGTCCCGGAAGAACGAAAAAGCACTCTCTGGTGTCATCCCTAGAAAACGCCCGGGGTACTTGCTCTCAGGACGAGGTAAGTCAGGCTGGCCGCTGGCGACAAGTTCAAGATTGTACCCAGAGGTCGGCGTAGACGGCCCCGAGCCAGCACTATCCGTGGGGGTGGGTCTTGTAGCGGGCACACCCTCAAGAAACGGGGCGTGTTCTCTGAACGAGCGCAGCGCGGCCTGGGATCGGAGCGCCAGAAGGCCGTCCAGCTTGCTGTCCGTGCGCTCCGGACCATGCTCTCCGGGAACGTAGAACATGGGACGCCCACCTACATCAAGGTCAACCACCCAAATACTACTGTGGTTCAATCCCCGGTCCCCACTGCTCGTCTCGCGGGCACGGCTGTCGGTGGACCCATCTGCAACTTTGAGCTTCGCAAGATTCTCCGCGAGCTTTGCGAATGTAAGCAGGCAAATGCTCGTCTTTCCCACACCGCCCTTGATGGAATGGAAGCTAACGATATTGATTCGCTTCGGATTCGCGCCGCTAGCTTGGCTCATGGCAATCCCCCTGTGGACGGCCGCATTGCGCATGATGAAGGTCCCCTCAGCAAGGGGACGCGATGCAGGAACCGCGGGCGCCCTTGCTGCGTAGACCCGATCTGACCTGTGCTCCACTGTGCGCTGACTGACCTTGCAGGTACACCCGGACGACGGTGACCGAGGTTTTACACGGGGCTCCTGACTATCCCCGTCGCGCACACGCCGCGTGGCCGTGCCATACGGAGAAGTCTACCGCGCCATGCCCATACGTCAAGCCCAAGTCCAACGAAACGAGAACGCCCGGCGGGCTCGTGCAAGCCCGCCGGGCGCGGTCCATATCAAGGACAGGTTGTCGTCGGGTGGTCGGGTTGTCCCGGCCACACGCGCGTCGACATCCGACGCGCCGAAAATGCGCTGACGATTTCCCGGTCGCACGTAAGCGATCGGGTCCTAGATTATCCTCTAGAAAGGAGGTGATCCAGCCGCAGGTTCCCCTACGGCTACCTTGTTACGACTTAGTCCCAGTCACCAGTCTTACCGTCGGCCGCCGCCTCCCGCCGAAGCGGGTCAGCTAAGCGGACTTCGGGTACTCCCGGCTTCCATGACTTGACGGGCGGTGTGTACAAGGCTCAGGAACACATTCACCGCGTCATGGCTGATACGCGATTACTAGCGATTCCAACTTCATGGAGTCGGGTTGCAGACTCCAATCCGAACTGAGGCCGGTTTTCTGCGATTTGCTCCACCTCACGGTATCGCGTCGCTCTGTACCGACCATTGTAGCACGTGAGACACCCTGGGCATAAAGGCCATGATGACTTGACGTCGTCCCCACCTTCCTCCGGTTTGACACCGGCGGTCTCGCTAGAGTCCCCGGCATGACCCGCTGGCAACTAACGATAGGGGTTTCGCTCGTTAAGGGACTTAACCCGACACTTCACAGCACGAGCTGACGACAGCCATGCAGCACCTGTGCACGTTTCACCCGAAGGCAGCTTACTCCTGTTTCCAAGAGGGCATCCGCGCATGTCAAACCCAGGTAGGGTTCTTCGCGTTGCTTCGAATTAATCCACATGCTCCACCGCTTGTGTGAGCCCCCGTCAATTCCTTTGAGTTTTAGCCTTGCGGCCGTACTCCCCAGGCGGCGCACTTACCACTTTTGCTTCGGCACGATCGGCGTCAGAACCTCTCATGCCTAGTGCGCATCGTTTACGGCGTGGACTACCAGGGTATCTAATCCTGTTCGCTACCCACGCTTTCGCGTCTCAGCGTCAGGACAGGTCCAGTGACCCGCTTTCGCCTCCGGCGTTCCAACTGATATCTACGCATTTCACCGCTCCACCAGTCGTTCCAGTCACCTCTACCTGCCTCAAGAATGCCGGTTTGCCGAGCCATTCCCGGGTTGAGACCGGGGCTTTCACACGGCACCTGACACTCCGCCTGCACGCGCTTTAAGCCCAATAATTCCGAACAACGCTTGCACTCTCCGTATTACCGCGGCTGCTGGCACGGAGTTAGCCAGTGCTTCCTGTGGGGCTGGTCAGTATTCCTAACCCCTGACAGCAGTTTACATCCCGAAGGACTTCTTCCTGCACGCGGCGTCGCTCCGTCAGACTTTCGTCCATTGCGGAATATTCGTTGCTGCAGCCACCCGTAGGTGTCCGGACCGTGTCTCAGTTCCGATGTGTCGGGCCACGCTCTCACGCCCGATACCCGTCGCCGCCTTGGTGAGCCGTTACCTCACCAACAAGCTGATAGGGCATGAACCGCTCCCAGACCGCCTGAGCTTTGCCCGCCGGATCATGCGATCCTACGGGGTCATCGGGTATTACCGGCACTTTCGCTAAAGGGACCGAAGTCCCGCCGCTATTCCCGTGTCCGGGGTACGTCATCCATGTATTCCTCACCCGTTCGCCACTAACGTACCCTTCCGTTTCCTTCCAGGTACATCCGTTCGACTTGCATGCCTTAGCCACGCCGCCAGCGTTCGTTCTGAGCCAGGATCAAACTCTTCAGTTAAAATTCGTTTTCCCTAAACGCCCGAACCCGAAGGGCTCGAGCGGTGGAATACGACTCAAAAGGGCTCTCATTCGCAGCGCCTGTGAGAATGAAAGCTACGCCGGCTCGTCCGAACCGGCTACACCTCGCTCGCCGACCAGGCACTGGTCACTGCGGGCTTAAGGCCCCGCGCCGCCCACAAGACGCAGCAGCACCGGACCTCGCATTCTCACGACGACAAACCTGTTCACTTGTCAAAGAGCGTCACGCCGCTCAACCTCAACGGCGAACCTCACATAATAACGACGGCCTCCAAGCTGTCAACTGAAAACATCGTTCTATTCCGAATATCACTTTTGTCCATTGTGGCTGAAATTTATACGTGGCAAGTGCACGTTGAAAATCGGCTGCTCCGGCGTGTGCTGGTACAAGAATCCCGCGTGCTGGTGCGAGAATCCTTTCTCGCACCTTTGGCAGGTGCCGAGAAAGGATTCTCGGCACAGCGTCTTAATCTGTATCCAGTAGGCAAGGGCGGCCGCGACTGGTGGGGTGGACATCGGCCGACGATACTACGCAGGGCGTGCCCCTGTCCCTCTTTGGAATCCGCCGTGCACCGGTCCCCGTTTCGTATCATCTTGTTCGTCGCGTTTGTCGACCTGGTCGGCTTCGGGCTGATCATCCCGCTCCAGGCCGTGTACGCGGAGCGACTTGGGGCAAGCGGGTTTGTGTTCGGGTTGCTGGTTGGCATCTACGCGGCCATGCAGTTCATCTTCAACCCGCTGCTCGGGCGGCTATCAGATCGAATCGGACGACGCCCCGTGCTTCTGATCTGCATCGCCGGCAGTGTGATCAGCCATGCGCTGCTCGGCGTGGCTGATCTGGCCGCTTCGCTGCCGCTGCTTTTCGTTGCGCGGACGCTAGACGGCATCACCGGTGCCAACGTGGCGACAGCCCAGGCGTACATCGCCGACGTCACCACGTCGGAAGATCGTGCGAAGGGTATGGGCCTTTTCGGGGCTGCCTTCGGTTCCGGCTTCGTCGTCGGGCCGGCACTGGGTGCGGGGTTGGCCACTGTGGGTCGTCTCGTCAGCGGGGCAAGGTACGGAACGGCCTGGCCGGCGTTCGGCGCGGCGCTGATCGCCGCAATCGCCCTACTTTTAGTATGGCGGTTTCTGCCCGAGTCGCGGAGGGAGACAGCATCCTCAGAGGATAGGTTCGGACTCCTCACCATCGGTAAGCTTCGATCGGTGCTGACCCACGCCAGGCTCCGGGAGTTGCTCACGCTGACATTCGGGACGACCTTCGCGTTTGTGCTGCTCGAAGTGACATTCGTCTACCTGTGTGCGCACCGCTTCGGGATCACCGAGAGAGGAACGGGACTGCTTTTTGCCTACTTCGGCGTGATGATGGTTGTCGTACAGGGCGGACTGGTCGGGCGGCTCGTTCCCAGGTTCGGCGAGATGCGGTTGCTCGCGGTGGCACCGTTTGTGACAGCCCTGGGGTTCCTGCTTCTCTCAGGTGTGCCGTGGATGGACAATCGGGGAATGGCCTGGATGCTGCTGATGGTCGGTTGCATCCCCATGACGCTGGGGCATGGGCTGACCGGGCCGAACCTAAATGCGCTCATTTCGCGGCAGGCTGTGGGTGGAAGACAGGGGACAACACTGGGGTTGACACAGGGAATCGGGTCTCTCGCGAGGGCGGCGGCGCCGCCGGTGGGCGGATTCCTTTATGACGTCGGCCCATCGTTGCCCTACTGGGTCGGGGCGGTGTTGCTCGTGGGAGTCGGTGTATTTGCCGTTTGGGTGCGCTCCGCGCAGGAGGGTGCAATCCGGGCTCGATCCGAGCCCGAAGCAGCGCAAACGGACACGAGGTAGTCTGACTCGTCAGATGATGCCTGTGGCTCGCTTGCCGCTCGTTAGGGCATGACGAAGTCGTGGTCCGGGGCGCGGACGGTCAAGACCGCGCAAGGGGCCTTGCGCACCACCTTCTCCGTCGTACTTCCGAGCAGCATGTGAGCGATCGCTCCTCGGCCATGCGTCCCCATGACGATCAGGTTGATTTCGTTCTCGCGTGCATACCCGATGATTTCGGCGAACGGGCGTCCCATGGCGACATGGACGATCGGCGGCCTTTTCAGGTCGGCCAAGTGCTCGTCCCGGAACTGCTCCATTCGGGTTCGGCCGAGTTCGATCAGGTCATCCGGCGGCGGGCCGACGGGAATGCTCTCGGGTCCCATCGCACTCCAGTGCTGGTAGGCGTCGTCGACGACGTGGAGGCAGTAGAACTCCGCGTCGAATGCCTCCGCCAGCTCGGTTGCATGGCGCAACGCAGCGAGCGCCAGATCGGAAAAGTCCGTCGGGAACAGAATCTTCTTGAATTGGATTGACATACACGTAGTCTCCTTCGCTCCCCTGGCAGCCCGTTGAATAACTCAATCCATCGTGGGACCGACCTGTTTGTGGGACCGCCTTTCTAGTCGGTCCTTTCCCGGGCAAAAGGCCGCTCGACAGGCTGGAAAGCCTGTCCCACATACTTTTTTGGAACGGACTGCCCATCCCTCCAACATATCCTAGAAACGCGCTTTGACGACGTCAATTGCTCCCCGGTGCCGGTGCGGATCGATTCGGGTATAATCGTACCAGCATCAGTGACGCACCGGCCAGCCGTTGTCTGCCGAGGACCGTTTCGTGGAACTGCCTATAGTCTCGCCAACCTCGCGCCGACCGCAACGGCGCCTACCACCATGGCTGAAGCGGCCCCTGCCGTCGGGTGATTTCGCGGACACAACAAGCATCGTGTCCGGAAGCGGGCTCGCAACGGTCTGCCAGGAGGCCAGGTGCCCAAACCTCTCGAAGTGCTGGTCGAAGCGGTGTGCCACGTTTATGATTTTAGGCGGTAAATGCACTCGACGGTGTCATTTTTGTGCCGTCGACACCGCCCGGCCCGATCCACCGGCGGAGGACGAGCCGCAACGATTGGCGGATGCCGTCGCCCGGCTGTACCTCCGTCACGTCGTGCTGACGGCTGTGGCGCGTGACGATCTGAAGGATGAGGGTGCGGGTCACTTCGCACGATGTGTCAGAGCCGTCCACGAGCACTGCCCGGAGACGACGGTCGAGGTGCTGCCGGCTGATTTTCATGCCCGGAGGGAGTGTATTCAGACGCTGTGCGACGCGAGGCCCGAACTGTACAACCATAATGTGGAGATGGTCGAACGGCTTGCGCCCAAGATCCGGCCACAGGGGAAATACCGGCGTTCGCTCGAAGTGTTGCGTATCGTGAAAGAGATCGCGCCGCCGATGATTACGAAGTCCGGCCTAATGGTCGGTCTCGGCGAGACGACCGATGAACTTTACCGCACCTTCGATGACCTTCGCGCGGTCGGCTGTGACGTGCTTACGATCGGACAATACCTCCCACCGACGCTCGACGGGCACGCCCCGGTCGTGAAGTATTACACGCCGGAAGAGTTCGATCAGCTTGGTGAATACGCAAGATCGACCGGTTTTCTCAGTGTGGCCTCGGGGCCGTTCGTGCGGTCGAGCTACAATGCCTCCGAAGTGTTCGAGGAGAGCAAGCAGCGTTTGAAGGAAGCGGCAAGGTGATCCCCACAAATGGGAATGCGCGACATCACGACATTGTGTGAGAGGCTTCAAGGGAGGTTCGTCGTTTTTGACGGACCGGACGGGGCGGGGAAGTCCACGCAGCGGGATCGGCTTGTCGACGCACTCAACGAGGCGGGCGTGGGGGTCGTGTCGTGCCGCGACCCCGGCGGGACCGAGATCGGTGACCGCATCCGTTCCGTGCTGCTGGACCACGATCTGAGCACGATGGATGTCAACTGTGAGACGCTGCTGTTCATGGCGTCGCGTGCGCAGCTCGTGGCTGAGGTCATTCAACCGGCGCTTGAAGCGAACAAGACCGTGCTCTGTGACCGGTTCGTGACATCGACATGTGCGTACCAGGGGGCGGCTGGATATGACCCGAGACGAGTCGTCGAGCTGGCCCGCTTTGCGATCGGCGAGTACTGGCCCGATCTGACAATCATCCTTGATGTCGACGCGGCGGAAGGCTTCGAGCGCATCGGGCGTAAACCGCATCATGCCGGAAAGCACCGTCAACGATCCGCGGGCGAGGCCACCTTGTTTGACGGCAGCCGCCCCGATGCGATGGAGGCCCGCTCGATCGAGTTTCATCGCCGCGTCCGGGAGATGTTCTTGAAGGTGCATGAGTACTACCCGAGGCCGGTTGTCACAGTCGACGGTCGCGGCGACATCGACACTGTCCATCAACACGTGCTGGAGGCGCTTAGCCGTGTTGCTCCGTGACGTTGAACACCAGGCATACGCGCAGCGCCTGATTCAGCATGCGGTGTCGGCGAATCGCGTTCCCCATGCCTACCTCTTTCACGGGCCGGACGGCGTCGGGAAGGAAAAGCTCGCGCTGGGGCTTGCTGAGCTTCTGCTATGCGGTCAGCCGGTCGAGCAGCAAATCGAAGGCGAGCGAGCTGAGGCGATCGGGCTCGAGCGGCTCCGCACCGGGTGCGGGACGTGCGAGGATTGTCGGAGGGTGGCGGCCCAGACGCATCCCGATCTACACATGGTGTACCGACAGCTCAACCGCGACCATCCTGACCCGGTGATCCGCAAGCGTAAAGCGCTCAAGATCGGCGTTGACGTATTGCGGCACTTCGTGATCGAGACGGTCGCCCTTACGCCTAACCGCGGCCGGGCAAAGTTGTTCATCATTCGCGAAGCGGACCGGATCACGGAATCTGCTCAAAACGCGCTGCTCAAAACACTCGAGGAGCCGCCCGGCACGACGTTTATCATCCTGCTCGTCACCGCGGTGGACCGGTTGTTGCCCACGACCCTGTCGCGGTGCCAGGTGGTCCGCTTCGATTCGCTGCCGACAGAGTTCGTGCGCACTACGCTGCAAGAGATGCGGCCGGATCTGGCGATTGAGCACGTGGAATGGTACGCGCGGTGCAGCGATGGCAGTCTGGGCCGGGCGCTCCAATGGGCGGAGGACGGACTCTGCGAATTGAACCGGCGACTGCTTGAACGGCTCAGCAGACTGTCACCAGCGACGACGGGCAGGGTCCGCGCGGCGGACCCTACAACGACCGCGCGAAGCGATGAACTCGCCAAGGGCTGGACTGACGAGTCCAAGGCACTCGGCAATTGCTATCGAAAACGCGACCCGGACATCACCGATACGGAAGCCGGCCGCCGTGGCCTGAAAACCATCTTTCAACTGGCAACCACCTGGTATGCTGATATTCTGCGTTTCGGCAGCGGCCACCGCCGCGCGATCGTCAACGACGGATGGCAGCCGCAAATCGAGCAGGGATCCAAGTCGATCGATCCGCCGCAAGCCATTGAGGCCATCAATCGCATCGCACGGGCGGAGCACCAGCTCGACCTGAACGCCAACACGCAGCTCTGCGTCGAGACCCTGCTCAGCGATCTGACCAGGATCGGCAGGAGCGAGGCCATCCCGTAGCCCGGATACTTCATGCGACGGGACTTGGCCATGACACCCAACGTGGTTGCGCTTCACCGCCGGCCGATGATCAGGATGCAGTCCGAGGCGTTAAACTCGGTCCCGTCCATAAGTACGCCGCTGACGGTGAGGGCTATTTCGTCGCCGCTTTCTGCCGAGCCAAGTTCCAGCGCGTCGATCATTTCCCGCCTGCGAAACCTGAGCAGCAGGTCATCAATCCCGTCGCGGCCAAGCGTGTGACAATCACAGAGTTCGCCATCGAACGGCGTCGTGACGTCTCGGATGATGACCCCGTGCCAGTGCCCTCGCCTCAACGGCGTGACGCTCTCTCCGACACCGTCGGCACGCGTCAGCACCAGTGAATCCGGGTCGATCTGTGTGACGTCGAATGACTCACTGCCGACAATGGCCATCCGCAAGACACCCCAGCCCCGCCCGCGCACACGGAACCGGTTGGGGCATCGCCTGGGTTCGATGTCAAGGTGAGCCGCGATTGCATGATACTCGTACGCGCCCATGTCCACGGCGTCGTTGACGACGCGGGGGTTGCCGTCCAGATCGAATGGAATCGGCTCGTCGATGTCGCCGTCATCGCATATGTTCTCGTGTCTGGAGCGTCGGCCAAGACACTGCAGCCGGGCAGCAACGAAACATTGGGCTTAATCGCCGCGGCATTCACAAATCGCTTGTCTCTCGCCCTCGCAACGGCACACGGGCCGCCGTCCCTTCGGACACGTGATCGAACAGGCGCGGTCGTTCTCGCATTCAATGCTACAGGTGTCGCCGGTTTCCACATGGTGGGCGTTCTCTGTAGATGATGGCACTTCCGGCAGCGGGTCGCCGAGCTTCCAGTCGGGAAAACGATGCTCGTTCTGGCGCCACCAATTCTTGATCTCGTTGAGATACAGCTCTCTTCGTTGATGATCGTCGAGATCTGATCTGCCAAGGAGCGCCTCACGAACCCGTTCTTGCGGAAATCCCCAGCCTTTGTGCGTATTGAACCATGCGAATTCGTTGGCAGCCTCCTTGCAGACATATGAATCAGACGATGTGGCGTCCTTGCACTTCTCGTGAGCACGAATCAATTCGGCAACCCCGCGGCGTACATTCCACTGCGCCAATGCTACGGCGGCATACAATCGCACCATCTCGTCCTTCTCGTGTTCCAGAATCCGCGCAAACAACGGCAAGCCGCGTGGATCCTCAGACGAGATCAGACATCTGATAGTCTCAAGCCTTTCTTCGCGTTCAGTAAATCGCTCATATAATGCTACCAGTTGCGGGGTCATGTCCCTGTTCCGCAATCTACCCAAACGTTCCAGCGCTTTGGTCCGCCGGGACGCATCAGTTCCCGCGTCCGCGATGACTTGCATCAAGACTGTGGTGCCCTTGTGTGCGTCATACTCTTTCCCCTCCCACTCTACCGTGCTATAGAACGGCTTTATCGTCGTCGCCCCCGGCACTGCCACGTGTGCTGTACTCAACGGAAGAACGTTCGGCTCCTCCCTGTCGCGTTGGGCGCTACACGGGTATGAGGAGTTAAATCCGATGAAAAGTAGGACACACAGCCCGACTCGAGCATTCCAAGAGATAGATAAGAGCGTCATGTCTAACTCCAATCATTCAATGTCTCACGGACAAATGTCGTTACACTCACAATTCATGCGTTGTACGACTTCGGCAAGGTACGAAGAATCGCACTGAAAGATACCGGTCGCATCGTCGTTATTGAACTCCCACGTGTACGTGGTGCATTCAGAAAACACGCCGCTCGCATGCACCAGTTCGTGTCCGATGATGCTGGCGGCCTGGTTCTCGGAACCCGTGAATGTCGAGGTACCGAATATCACCGCTCCCGTCGCGACGTTGGTACATGCGTACCCATAGGTGCCAAATGGCCAGATACCGCAGTATACGCCTACGTCTGGACTGAACGTTACACCTCCTGTGAACGCGCCACCCGTCGTGGCGAGGACCGTTGCGTATTTCCAGCGGATGTAGGAGTAGTCCTTCTGAAAATCGGTGTTGGCACCCGTAGTAAAGAAGGTGTGTACGGGCAGGACGCGCACGCTGACGCGCCCGAGTTCCTGCTCGCCCTTTAGCGCGGCGATCTTCACGTTGACCGGCTTGGAACAAAGCGTGGTTTGCGGTTCCTCGTAGGCCTCGTAACGCCACAGCGTCTCGCTGTCCCGCGTCAAGGTTCCCTCGCTCGGCGGCGTATAGCCTTCGAGGTCCAGTTCCACGATCTCCAGCGTACCCTCACACTCGGGCGGGTCCCATTGAACGGTGATCTCGCTGAAGCTGTAATCAGGCATACCGCTCCACGCGGTCTTGGCAGGTATTGACGAGGGATCGCGGCTCAACGTCGCGTCAAGATCAACACTCATCGGGAATTCGCACACGCCGGCGGAGCAGTTATCGGCCGTGCACGGGTCCCCGTCGTAGCAGGTCATGCACAGACACGGATCGCCGCATTCGGGATCACAGGGGTCGTCGTTGCTACAGCACGGATCAGGATCGTTGCAGCAAGGGTCATCACTCTCACAGCACGGGTCATCACTGACTCCGCAGCACGGGTTGTCGTCGTTGCAGCAGCGGTCCAGCTCTGAAAAAGCACGGCAACTACGTTTACTTGCCAGACTTGTCGTAATCCGTCGGAAGCTTCCCCTGCTCACGCACCTTTTTCTGAATCACCTGACGAAAATCATCTGGAAACCACTTCGAACCGTCACGATACCCAGGTATCTTGGCGACTCTATGGTACATCAGTATGTGCAGCGTTCCATCCTCTATAGAGAAGTCAATTCGCTCATGCCACGACTGAAGCCGAACAATACTTTTCTGAGAATTTGATGAAAAGGCCACCCCATCGTCAAGCATCTCGTGCCAAGGTATGTCTATCTCGTAATCCTTTCCGTATCCATCCCGGCCTCGATGTTTGATAATCTGGCGCACTAGGGACTTGACACGTGCAAGTTCCTCAGAGCTACCCCGCCCCCAACTCTCGTTCCTCGCAAGTTGCTCTAGTTTGATCTCCAATTGGATTGCATTCAGGCTTTCAAACAGACAAAGATCTTGATCAGCAAAACGCCACCGATATTCTATAATATCATCTTCGCTTCGGTCGTTAGCTGCAGCCAAACGGGTCTCAAAACTGATCGCCCTAAGAGGAATCGCATCAGGCTGAAGTCGAAGGCCAATCTGGTTTTCCGACGCCAAGCGAACCGATTGAGGGATCTCTCCGTACTCCATCGTTACAAGCCTGCCTAGATCGCCCTTCCTTAGCAACGTTCGACCAAAGGCCAACGAACGCCAATTTACGCTCTGCGAAGATTGTGCTTCACAACCAAAGAGTGTCGAGGACTGGCAGCACCACAAAAGCCACACACAGAAAAACAGGATTGGAGCGGTATTGTAAATTGCCACACGACGTAGCATGATTAGTCCTTTCCTTCAGAAACAACGTAACACAACACAAGAGCCCACCGTCAATTCTTGCACTCGGAGGATTGTCTTCGCTCCGTATCAAGGGTACACGATTACTTCTACCCCCCTTTTTACCCAAGTTCCTCCTTCATACTCGAACCAAGACAGAGCATGAAAAAGGTGCAACACCTCAAGAGGAATGTCTAACGCAGCACCTGGAACACCACCGGGATAGTATTTCGTGGTTCCTTCGTAAGTGAGCTTGGCAGCAGCCTCATAGCAATTTGGTTTGCCATCCTCGTCCTCCAAGAACAGCTTCCACGTGGGGTTTTCAGGATGCGAAATATAGCCGTCATCCGTGAGTTGAGTACACAATCCCGTTGGATTTGGTGCGTCAATTAGGGCTGCGATTGCGGTATTTGGTGCGCCGTTGGTAGCATATACGTGAACATGTTGAAATGTTCCTGGAACACCTGACATCTCAAGTACCTTACCCGCGTACCGAATAATTGTCTGGCAATCGCCTCTGTGATCGACCGGGAAGTCTGGAAGAACCCAGGCATTGGGTCGATTCGCGTCGGGATCATATCTGCCCTGCGCCTGAATGACTATCAGGGTGATAATATGCGGATCTAATGAGCCTGTCGCCCCGACCTCAGTGACGGTTCGTTCCATTCGCTTTTGCGTCACCACATGCTGATCGAGACCAGTGTCGCGGGGTATACCCATTGTAGCATAAACGGCGTGTGGCCCGGTCGCCTGGTTGAGATAGCTGTAGCCGTCTTTCATTATCTCCCACTCGAGTTCCTGAGTGATCTTCTGAATCTTCTTGTCGATCTTGTCCGTTGATGTCAGATCAGGGAAGTTTAGCCCGCTCTCCAATGGTACAACGACGTCGAAGTTGAACCCTTGAGGACCACTGCAAGTTATCTGGTAATCGAACTGCGGCATATCGGGCGGCGAGACATCAATGATCAGGTTCGCATCCACGCTCAGGTCCATCGTGTGCGAGATCGGGTGGTTCCAACCCAACGTCCACTCGGGTTCCTGGAACAGGTCACCTGTGGGCTCGTAATCAGTGTTGTTATCCCGCATCAGCCCATGGTCACTATCAAACCCCACGCCTTTGATCTCAAGCTTCACAACCGTCACGGTGGCCGTCGCGGTGCAGGTTTCCATCACGACCGGGTCGCAGGTGCCGTCGCTTTCGTTGCTGGCTGTCAGTTCGATCGTGGCTGTCGTGCCCGGGTCAGAATCCGCAGCGATCGTGACCGAGACGTCGACATACGCACAGTATGCACCTGCAACACCGATCGACGACGGGACCGACACGGATTCAATGCCGGCTGTCCCACCGGTCTTCTCGGCTTCCAGTTCGAACGTCGCGGCGCATGCGCCATGGTT
>JBARRC010000476.1:0-5694 GCA_049644045.1 Phycisphaerae bacterium | reverse complement strand
GTAGATCTTGGCCCCGCCTCCGACATGAAACAAGGAAGCCATGCCGATGCCACGGACCACGGAGCGACGTGTCGACGTATTGACGTCCAGCCGGTTGCCTGGCCGCTCCCTTACGGTCGCGGTTCGGTCTTCGGGCCGCTCCCTTACGGTCGCGGTTCGGTTTTCCCAGCCTGCGTTGCGAGCCGCTGTCTCCAGGCACTCCTTGAGGCCGCAGGTGCTTAGAACCATGCCCTGCCCCGTGGTCTCCCCTGGTTCCTGGGCGTTCTTTAGTCTCAGCGCCAACGGATCCATCCCCAGCTCCTCGGCCAGTTGGTCCACCTGGGACTCGAGGGCGAAGGTAGCCTGGGGGTTCCCATACCCCCTGAAGGCGCAGGCATAAACGTTGTTGGTGTAGATCACATCCACGTGCTGCCGTACATGTGGCACGCGATAGAGGGAGGAGAACGTGCGCATCATGATCCACGGGGTGGTGGCGCCCCAGGACGTGCGCCCTCCGTTGTCCAGTGTCATGCGCACATCCCGGAAGGTAAACGTGCCGTCCTTTCGAGCGCCGCTCTTAAGGTGTATCACCACGGGCTGACGAGTGGGCGTTGCTAAGAACTCCTCTTCCCGTGAGAAGACAAGCCGCACGGGCCGCGCGGTCTTTTTCGCCAGGAACACGCAAATCGGCTCGAAAGGATGGGTGTCCAACTTGCTGCCGAAGCCCCCTCCAATGGGAGGTTGGATGATCCTGATCTTCTCCGGGGCAACTCCTACAATGCGGGAGAGATCATGCTTGTATAGGAAGGGTACTTGGGTGAGAGAGTAAAGGGTTAGCCTCCCGTCCGCGTCGAAGTCGGCGATGATGCCCGAAGTGCCGAGGCAGCAGTGGGCCACGCGCTGCAGGATAAAGGATTCCTCCACGATCGCATCCGAATCGCGGATTCCCTGATCCACATCCCCATGGGAGTAGTCGTAGCGGAAAGGAATGTTGTCCGGATGTTTGGAATGGATGATCGGCGCACCGTCGGCCAGGGCCTCTTCCGGTGAGGTCACCACAGGCAGGTCCTCGTATGTCACGCGGATGCGCTTCACTGCCTCGGCTGCAATCTCCGGCGTATCGGCTGCTATAGCCGCCACCTCGTCACGGATGCACGTGACCTTGTCTTTCTTCAGGGCCGTGTTGTCCTGGCCGAATCCGAAAGGCACCAGTTCGATGTCTGAAGCCGTGATCACGGCCCGGACACCGGGCATAGCCTTAGCGGCGGAAGTGTCAATGTTGAGAATGCGTGCGTGGGGCCGATCTGCGAAGAGGATTTTCCCGTGGAGCATGCGGGGCAGCTTGATGTCCTCGATGTAGCGGGCCAGACCCGTAGCCTTTTCGGGGGCGTCCAGCTTGGGGATACGCTTTCCGATAAGGGTCTTCTTCCCCGCTTCCTGCTCCGAAGCAACATCGACTACGGTCTCAACCACTACAAGTGCCTCCCTTCGCGATTGGGGATTGTGGATTGCGGATTCTGGTTTGCCAGCGATAGCACAGCGTCGATGATCTTCCGGTATCCCGTGCAGCGGCAGAGATTCCCCTCCAGACCGCGCTTGATCTCCTCTTCGGTAGGAGAAGGGTTTGCTTCAAGAAGGGCATAGGTGGCCATGATCATACCCGGTGTGCAGAAGCCACATTGGATTGCGCCATGTTCTACGAATGCCTTTTGAATGGGGTGGAGCTTGCCCTCCGCTGAGAGCCCCTCGACAGTGAGGATCTCCGAGCCCTGGCATTCGAGGGCCAGCACGAGACAGGAGTTCACCGCTTTTCCGTCCAGCAGCACGGAGCAGGCCCCGCACTCGCCCTCGCCGCAGCCGTACTTGGTGCCGGTGAGTTCGAGGTCATTGCGCAGGACGTCCAGCAGCGTGGCGAAGGGCGGCACCTCCAGTCTGACTAGCTCCCCGTTGACCGTGAAGGCGAGTTCAACTTTTTCGAGTACGTTCTGCACCTTCCAGCATCCTCCTTAGAATCACTGCCACAACCTCCCGGCGGTACGCCTCGCTTGCACGCATGTCCGTGATGGGCGCGATCTCCGTCCGGGCTGCGGCTTCACATTTCCCGATGACTTCCGCAGAAAGGGGATTCCCGATGAGCTCCGCCTCGACGCGGCGTCCACGCAGGGGAACGGGAGCCACGGAGCCATACCCCACCCTCGCGTGGACAACGGCTCCCGCCTCGATCTTCAGAGCTACGCCCACCGAAGCCACGGCGATCTCCATAGCGTGGCGCGTTCCGAACTTGTCCCACGCTGCGAACACTCCATCAGGCAGCGGCTTGAACCGGATGTGTGTCAGGATCTCGCCAGGCGCAAGGACCGTCGAACCCGGCCCGCAGAAGAACTCGGTGACCGGCACTTCCCGCACTCTCATGCCATCCCGGCCCGCAGACGCCAGGTCGACCATAGCATCCAACAGAATGAGTGGGATGGCCGTGTCCGCGGCCGGTGATGCGTTGCACAGATTGCCGCCAATGGTGGCACGGTTGCGGACCTGCGCACAGGCAATGCGCCCCGTGGCGTGGGCCAATACCGCCGCCGCCGCGACGATCGTTGAATCGGATGCGATTTCGCTTAACAAGGTACACGCGCCAACGCGAACCTCCCCGTTGTCGCGCGAGATGCCCCGGAGGTCTTCGACCGCTTTGAGGCTTATCAAGACTTGTGGTTTGTCGATCAGACCCTTCGACCATCGTGGCAGGATATCCGTGCCCCCGGCGAGGATTGTGGCGTTTCCTGCTGCCAACATCCGTGCCGCTTCTTGCACTGTCCGCGGTGCCATGTACTCCTTAATCGTCGTCATAGCCAAACTTCATTCCGTTTCTGGATCAGGCGGGGGATGATGCGTCGCCATGGAATCTCAGGGTGGGTTTGCTGAACGCCTTGCGACACCCGACCGGCGGCCTCCCCGATGATTTCGATCCTGCGTTCAATGGCTAGGTGAAGGTTCTCATCCGCCCGGTACTGCTCTATGGTCAGGTGCTTCACCGATCCGACGACGCCTACCTTCCGTACCATCAAATCACCTCCACGATTCCGAGACGTTGCCCCGCCGTCTCACGGTATCATGCCCGATTCCCGGTTGCACTACGCGTCGTCGGCCTTCGCGAGCCAGACTTGCCGGAGCTTCTCGAAACGCTCCATTCGCTTGTGAATCTTGAGGACCTCTTTCGGATAAAACTCCAGCAGGACATCGCATAACTCAAGCATCCATTTCTTGCGTGAGTACCTTGGAATGACGTTGATGTAGTTCGAGTTGGCGATTTGAATCTGCCCCCACCCTAGCGCTCCAATCGTAAGACAGTCCCAGGCAAGGAACTCAATTGGCACGAACCTGACCTCTGAAACGACGGCCTTCGTTCCTTCGAGATCGTAGGTGACTAAAAGCACCACGAAGTAGTTTGAATCGTCCTCATAGAATCGAGCCAGTCGATCAACCGACGTTAGATTAGGCACATTGAACTTTGTTGAGGAGCGATGCGTTTTTACATCTACTATATAGTAAAGCTGATCCTTGTCTTTGAATGCCAGATCGGCCATCGACCGTCGGGCGAAATCCGCCGAGTATTCGCGGCAGCGATTACCCAAAAGGGAACTGAAATGTTCGGCAAGAATGCCCTCTATGGCATCTCCGGCAGCCCGTGTGCTATGTGCAGTACTCGGCGATAGGAAATCGTCTTGAGCGTTCAGGAAGTCTTTAATGCTGGACTCGATTTGCTTATGATCATCCGTGTAGAAGATTTGGCTCTTCATCGGCTTCCCTCGCGATGCGATCGTTCGCCCGCGAACAGCATCGGCGTTTCATCCGCTTTCGCTTTCTTGGATCGCTGCCGATCCGACAACGCGTTTCGTTCCCAAAACACGCCGTCAGCGTACCCCTGAATGTCATGGTCCGTGGCTGCGAGATGCAGGCGTTTCTCTGCAAGACAACAATAGGTCTCATCAATTTCGATCCCGATGTAGCGGCGGTTGAGCTTCCGACACACAACGGATGTTGTGCCTGAACCTAGAAAGGGGTCGAGAATCACGTCTTTCTCGTTGCTGCTTGCCAGAATGAGCTTTGCCAGCAGCTTCTCCGGTTTCTGTGTGGGATGATCCGTATTCTCCGGCATCGACCAGAAGGGAACCGTGATGTCCGCCCACAGGTTTGAGGGTGACGTTAGGCGAAATCGTCCTTGCTCACTCTCGGTCCAATCCTTGGGGCTGCCGTCATCTTTCGTATAGGGTGCGATGACGCGACGCTTCAACTTGACGGCATCCGCATGGAACACGTAGTTGTCAGAGACGGTGCAGAACCAAATGTCCTCGGAGCAGTTCTTCCAGTTTCGCAGAGCCCCCCTTCCCTTTTCCCTTTCCCAGGTAATGCGGTTGCGAACGTAGACATGCTGGTCTGCGACTCGGTGGACGGCCGCGGATGACCGCCAGTCTCCGCAAATATAAAGTGATCCGGTAGGTTTCAATACTTTGACGAGACGAGGAAGCCAGGACTCCAGCCACGCTTCATACCGGGTAATCGAACCACCCGAAAAAATCCTACCGTTGAATGATTTGGTGAGGTTGTACGGGGGGTCAGCAAAAAGAAGGTCGACCGACTTCTCGGGCAACCAATCAAGGACTTCGAACAAATCCTGACAGATTGTTCGATCCGTGATCTCGCTCAGCGTAACCGGTCCACTCAAGCGAATCAGTCGCTTCTCGAGCGAACCCCGTTCCTCCGGGGCAACTGAAAGGGTTCGGTTTCGTGGTGCTCGCGACATTCCACGCCTCCACCCGCGGCCGGGGCTTGGGAGACCACAAACTCCACCAAAGCTAAAGCGTGATTCTACCCAAGAACTTCGTCTGCGCCAAGGCAAAGCTGGATCTTCAACTTTCGGTCGCCGCGCTGGTGGCCACCGCTACAATCGAGAATACGTAGTTTTGGTGACAACTGCACAACATGTCCAAGAAGGTCCAAATATCAAAACCGCACCGGCTCGTCATACCGCCCATAAGCCTCCACAAGACAATGAGTCAGCTCCCCAACTGTGGCATACGCCTTGACCGCATCGATGATGCCGGGCATAACATTGTCCCCGGCCTTCGCGTCAGCGAGAACCTTCTGCAGAGCACTCTTTACCTTGGCATGATCCCGTTCGGCTCGAATCCGGTCCAAACGCGCGGTCTGCTCTGTGCAGACTTCTTCCTTGAATGGGTGAAACTCGATATCCTGTTCCTCCTCCTCTATCCGATAGCAATTCACGCCGACTTTGCGAATCTCACCGCTCTCCAGTTTTTTCAACATTTCATAGGCCTGCCTTGAGACCGCATTTTGAACATGTCCTTCGGCAACAGCCTTCACAATCCCGCCCTGCGCATCCACTTCATCCATAAAGGTACGGATTCTCTCCTCCATCTCGTTCGTCAACGTCTCTACATAATACGATCCTGCAAGCGGATCTACTGTATCGCAAAGTCCCATCTCTTCAATCAAAATCTGCATGGTGCGAAGCGATATCCGAGCCGCCTTCTCGGAGGGAATGGTATAGGCCTCGTCATAGGAACACAGCGCCATAGTCTGTGTTCCTGACAAGGCGCTGATCAGTGCGTAGTAGGCACCGCGCACAACGTTGTTCTCAGGCTGCTCAATGGTCAAACCGCCGCCGCCGCCGCCCGCAATCATGCGCAACCACATGGATCG
>JBARRC010000475.1:0-16223 GCA_049644045.1 Phycisphaerae bacterium | reverse complement strand
TCGGTGACCTACGGTGTGGTCAGCGCGCTGAACCGCCGGATGACGCATCGTCTGGTCGGCAACTCGATCGTTGAGTATTACGGGAACCTCATCGAAACTTCCGCAACGATCAATCCCGGTTGCAGCGGCGGGCCTCTGTTCAATCTGGACGGCGAAGTGATCGGCGTCATCACCGCGATTGAGACAGCCTCGGGCGTCAGTGAGGGGCATGGGTACGCGATCCCGGTTGACAAGAACATCCGTCGCATCCTCGACACACTCGAGGCCGGCCGGGTCGTACGCTATGGATTCCTCGGCATCCAGGTCCAGGACGTTGATCCGCCGTACTCGACCCTGATCGCTGACTCGCACGCGTACCGCGGTGCGGAAGTGCATAGCATCACCTTCCCGGACGGTCCGGCGGCGCAAGCGGGACTTAAAGCGAAGGACGTTGTGATCGAGTATGACGGTGAACCGGTCGAGGACTCCGATCACTTCGTGCGCCTAGTCGGTTTTACGCCGGTCGGTACGCAGGTTTCCATCACCTTCCTGCGTGGCGGCGTGAAGCGCAAAACGATTGTCACCCCGGGTGATCGTCATGAATTGCTAAGCCGCGCCGACCGCAACGAGTAGGGATGAAGGCGGAAGGATGAAGGTGGAAGGATGAAGGCGGAAGGATGAAGGATGAAAAGCCAAAAGGTCGAATTCTCGACCCCTTGAATCCTCGACCCCTCGACCCCTTGAACCCTTGAATCCTTTCTCCTTCATCCTTCGTGAACAAACCCGGCGTAATCTCCCTTGAAGCTTCCTCGCGCGCTACATTCCTGGTCCGTCACCCCGCGACAAGCCGTCGTCATCCAGCGCCGATTCGCTGACCGCATCATTCAGAAAGGTCACGCCCGCAGGCTGCGATTGCTGGCCGGCGTTGATCTGGCGTTTTTGCGTGATGAAGGAAAGTGCATCGCCGGTGTCGTTGTTTGGGATGTGCAGGCAGGTGAGGTTGTCGAGCAGCACGTCATCCGTCGCCCGGTCCGTTTCCCCTACATACCCGGTTTGCTTTCATTTCGTGAGGCCCCGGCGATTTTAGCCGTGCTTCGTAAGCTGCGATGTGAACCTGATGTGTTCCTGTTTGACGGTCAAGGCTACGCCCACCCGCGCCGATTCGGTCTTGCTTGTCATGTGGGCCTGTTGATCGACCGCCCGAGCGTCGGTTGTGCAAAAAGCCTGTTGGTCGGAACGTGCAAGACGCCCGGCACTGCCAGGGGGTCGATGACGCGAATCGAGCACCATGGTGAGTGTGTCGGCATGGCCTTGCGCACGCGTGACAACGTGAAACCCGTCTATATCAGTGTAGGGCATCGCCTCTCGTTGGAGACGGCTGTTGAGGTTGCCCTGGCGGGCTGCACAGGCTTTCGACTCCCCGAACCAACGCGCCTGGCGGACAGACTTGTCGCGCGCGAGAGGCAACGTGGCCTGCACCACCCTTAGAACGTCTAACAAAACCGAGCCGCGACCGTCAGGGAGCGCTCTCTTCTCGCGTGCGAACGTGGTTAAGTTAGGGCTTCTTAATCAAGCGAACCTGGCAATCATCGCGGGTCTCGTGTTTGCGAAGAGCTTGGCCTTAGGGTAGATTCCTGAGGCGCGTTTCACCACGGAGAGCGGTCAAGAAGCGTCGCCCGGAGGATCGGGTACACGTGTGCGGGCCAACCAGCGGAGCCGGGACATGCCGGATCGGTCTATTCTCGAGACGTTTCCAAACCCGCATCCGTCGCGCGAGTACGTCATCGAGCATCACGTGCACGAGTTCACCAGCCTCTGCCCGAACACGGGCCAGCCCGACTTCGCCACCATCAAGATCCGGTATGTGGCCAACGCTGCCTGCGTTGAACTGAGAAGCCTGAAGGCATACCTGCAGACGTTCCGGAATGAGGGAATCTTCTACGAGGACGTGACGAATGTCGTTCTCGACGACCTTGTCGCATGCTGCCGTCCGAGGAGGATGGTCGTCGAGTCCACCTGGAGCGTACGCGGTGGAATCCACAGCGTGATCACCGCGCGGTATGGCGAACCCTTACCAGGCACATCCTTCAGAGAATAGCCCTGCGGTGGCCCAGCCGGATCACGTCACCCACAAGGGGTGACGCTACATAGGCTTACATCGTTCGACGCGGCCTCAGGGCTCGTGCAGGCAAGGACGCCACGAACGGTTCGCCTTACACACCGAGCATCTGCAGCACCCGATCGTTTGATGGCAGACTGGGGCGGATGGCACGGACCTGGGATGGTGTGAGCCAGCGCGCTTCCGCGATCTCGCTCTCGGCGATGCGCAGTGTGCCGTTGACGTGGCGAACCCGCCAAACGGCAAGGACGTAGCGATTCGCGCCGATCACGCGGACTGACCCAATACGCTCGATCGGCGTCACCTCGATGCCCAATTCCTCAGCAAGCTCTCGCTGGATGGCTTGACGCGGCGTCTCACCGCGCTCAACATGGCCGCCGGGAAAGCACCAGTAGCCTCCCTTAGCAATCCCAGCCGCACGACGAATCATCAGATACGCCGGTCCGCGCGTCAGGATTCCGACGACTCCGCGACCGGGGCACGTGGACCCGGATCGTACGTCGTGACTCGCTCCGGTCATGGATACTTCGCTTCGGGACCGGATTTCGCAGAACACAACTTACCGTATTCAAGAAAAGGCGGCGGGTAAACGACCCGCCGCCCCATCATGCATCATTACGTTCCCGAGGACGGAGTTACGGAGAGATCAGCGTATCCGTCGAAGCGTAGTCCGTCGCTTCGGTTCCCAGGGCGAGCTGCCCGGGCCAGGGCGGACCACCCGTACCGGACTCATGTGGTGTCTCACCGTGAATCCGGCCGAACCCCTTGATCTCTCCCCAATTGTCGTCCATCAATGTATAAATGTTGTCGTTATCGATACCCACCGCCGGGGTCCGCTGGAACGACGCGTGCCCGTCGGCATAGAGACAGTTCTGACCTTCACCGTTGTCCCTCCCGCCATGATTGGGGGAATTGAACGGCCGCCAGGTTTTCGGCGAGTCATCCAAGTCGATTTTGCCGGCGCCTTCCCCCATGTTCCAGTCAACGTTACCGCCGACATAAAAGGGCCCCTTGTCGGCAGCCAGGATCTGGCGGTTATCCATGCCCTCGTGCGGCTGGGTGTCACGCTTGCCGAACGGAACCTGGTAACCGTAGCTAATGTTTTCGTAGCACGTGAAGTCGTAATACAGGTCGAGGTGCTCGGTCTCGTCCGCCGTGTCACCGCTACTGGGACAGATGAACTGCTTGACCGTGATGTCGCCCGAGCGAACCATCATCCAGTACGCCCGCGTCGTTGAAAGGGAGGGGCTGCCACCGTGGGGGTCACTGACGGTTTCAGACGTGCTTTGATTTTCACGATCGTAGCCGACTTCCCCAGGGTCCAAGGCTGGGCAGTTGTCGGTGTCAGTGTCGTTGAGGTAATCGACGCCATCCTCGTCGATCTTTTCGCGCGCGAAGGCGGGAATCATCCACTTCTCGTTGTTATCGTTCGCGTAAATCTTAGCTGAGGTTCCGATACCCTTGAGGTTCGACGAACAGACCAGACGCTTGCTGAGCTCCCGAGCACGCGACAAGCTCGGCAACAGGATTGAGATCAGAAGCGCGATGATCGCGATGACCACCAACAATTCAATCAGCGTAAATGCTCTCAGTTTTCGTTTCATAGTACTATCTCCTCTGCTTTAAACATTCCTTGTGATGACCACGGTACCGCGCCTGAATAAACCCGACTAATCAGAAGACGACGGATTGTTGTGGTACCTGTTTGCGGTCACCATCCAACGGCCCACCACAGTTAGTCCCAAAAGGGCGATCGCAACCGCCACGGACATAGCCGCCGCGGAGCACACCCTCTACGAAATCCATTGAATAGACTCAGACCTTTACCGGCTCGGAACCAACTCTAGCAGGGTCCGGCGCACACTTCCAACCGGTTCCGACCCCGTCGTGCTGGTGTCCGGCAGCGCCGCTCGCCACAAAACCACCGGAACCATTCCGATAGATACAGCGACGCTCTGTGGTGGAGGTGAGGAGAGGGGGGACAATACGGATGTAAAATGCCAAAAAAGCTTAGCTAAAAAATTATGACAATCAATGAGTACAAAACCTCTGCCGGTCGGAAAGCCGACCAGACCGACTCTCATCCACTTCACCATCTACAGTATACTCGGACCCCTGCCACCTGTCAATAGGCTTGCCGCCAAAAAAATGCGTCTTGGTCTGAATGTTCGAACGTCACCGGTGCCGCCCAGTCGTTCGAGGTTCTACGGCTCGGTCTGGATCAGGTCGATCCCGTGCCAGAGGGCGATGCCCAACCCTCGGCGGTGGGCCTCCGCCAGGTAGCCCACCTCGCTTCCGGAACGGGCAATCGGGCCAAGTTGGAAACGCCGCCGGATATCATTCAAGCGGGCCAACCCGACTGTGTCCGTCGCGACCGGGTCGAACGAGGCGAGCAGAATACCCTCATCGCTGATCGTTTCCGTGGTGGCGTCGGGGCCGCGGGCATACACCACACGGAATGCGTCGACCAGGCAAAGACGCAGCTTGCTGCGAATGGGAGGCGCCGACACGATATCCGCGACGAAAGGAGAGCACCCATTCCGGTGGTATCGGGCTGGGTGCTTGATGAGCCCGTGGGACAGATTCTTCAAGGTGCACGTCATCTGAGCGATGTTGTGCGTTTTCAGGTAGGGGACGTCGATCAGGGCTGTTACCTGCCTGAGCACAGACGCATACTGGTCCGCACCGCTTCCGAAATCCGTTGGTGACGAGTCATAGCCTTGATGGGCCGGTGTTGTTCCGTGGCGTGCCTCCGTACCGTCGGGGGCTTCGATGCAAACGATCTGTGCCGACCGCCAGCCCGCCTGGACGATCGACCCAATTAGCACATCGGCCAGGGTGCTTGTCGTTCCGATCACCTCCTGTCCCGATAGATTGAACTTCAGCCCGATCACGTCATCCGGTTTGAGGATCGACTGCCACGCTTGGCCGATCGTGGACGTTCCGGTCAGTGAAGTCAGTGCCTTCTGAAGCATCTCGCTGGCCAGAGCAGCATGAACCACAGGGCCGTCCACGACCTGCCGACTCTGGACTTGGACGACACGCGACGGCGGCCTCCCGCGAGGCATACGCAGCTCACTTTCCGGGGCCGCCCTCGCCAGCGGCTGAAGCAGTGAACCGCCGGCCGCCGACGCCGTGACCTTCAGAAAACGTCGGCGAGAAAGCGTGTAACCTAACCGGTGGGGTGTCGGACCGTCGATGCTCATGGGTTCGTTGACCTGTGGGACCCGCCCGTCGAACAGATAGAAGGTGGGTCGATGACTCACCCTACATTGCTATCGGATTTCGACACAAGGCGGGTGAAGCAGGGCGTACGGTTCCAGGGGGGATGGAAGGTCCGCGCAATACGCGGGCTGGTGCTACCAGTGCGCGCTGATGCGCGGCCTGCCGATTTCGAAGATCGACTGCGTCTTTAGAAGAGTCAGCTCCTCCGGATACGCGTGGAACGCATGTATGTGGAACTCATGATCCCGCGCGTCGAAATCAACGAAGCTAAACGGCGCCAGCCCATCGTGCGCCCATTCGTCAAATGAGACGAAGATCCCGCGATTCTGTGCGTAATGCACGTAGTCACGGTGGGTGGCCGGGAAGAGCTGCGGCGTCATCCGCTCGACCTGAGTGGAAAGAATGTATCTCATCCCGTTTCCGAACGACTGAGCGTGGTCGCGCTCGCCGCGAAACCGGAACGAGGTCGCCAATCCGACTTTGGGCAGCAACTCGTTGTCCTCGGTGATCAGCTCGGTCAGGATCTGATCGCCGCACTGGACGGCGACCACATGGGTAAGCCCCACAACCCATATCTCCGCGTGATAGCGGCGTTGCTCGACCCGCTTGACCCGGTGAATATGGAAAAGCTCGGGGTGGATTGCCCGCTGGTAAAGGCAGAACTGAAGTTCTTCAATTCGCTGTTGGGTTTGTTCTCGTTCCACAACTTCCTCAAGAAAACCTGGGCCTTGTGCCCGCCCGTGTGTCATTATACGGGCATCTAACGGCAAATCCATGAATTAATCCCGCCGGGCTACTATTTCTGACAGATTCGCCGCAACTCAAGACGCTGGGGATTGTTCCGATTCACGATTGTTAGATGGCGCGCCTGCGATATAATGCCCGACATGCGGCTGCACCGTGCTCAGACTTCGTGTGCCATATTGTTCACGGCAACAGGCGCGACGTGTTCGTACGGTGAGAATTTAATTCCTTCGGGCCGAACGATTGTTACAAGGGTATGCAAGCACCCTCAGCGTAGCGAGGCAACCGAGTCTGGCAAAGACCCGCCTGCTGAGGAGCCGTGTCCGTTGGAGTGCTTTTCGGTGACCACATTTCGTGACGGCGACCGTACGCCGTTTGATGGAGGCGATTAGGCAGCAATGAGCGATCCAAACCGACTTTTGAAATGGCTGTTTGTCATCGGGCTTGTGGTGATCTCATTGGTGCTTCTGTATCCGCCCGGGGAAAAGCTGAAGGGTGGGATCGATCTCGTGGGCGGTACGAGCTTGTTATACGAGATCGACACGACCGGACTGACGTCGTCACAGCAACGCGGTTTGTCCACGCGGGTGATGCGGATTCTCAAGGATCGCGTCGACCCAAAAGGGCAGTTAAATCTCGAGTGGCGACCGGTGGGCAACACGCGGTTGGAGGTGCGCATGCCCAGGCCGCCGAAGGAGGCGCTGGTCCGTCGCCAAGCGTACAACACGGTACTGGATCAGCTCATCGCGAAGAACCTCAAGCGGTTCGATGTTGAATCGGCGTTGCACGCCCCCGCTGAGAAGCGTGAGGCGGCCATGGAGATGCTGAAACACGGGGTTACGGAACGGGGGCCGTTGATTACGGCGTTGATGGCGGCGGATGACAAGCACTCAGTCGCGAAAGAGACGGCAGACTCAGCGGGTATCGAAGCTGCATCTACCACGTACGAAAAGGCGATGGCGGAACTGCTCGCGACGAGCATGCCGATCAACCGCCTGACGGACGTCCTTGCGCTTCCGCCGAGTGACAGGCGAAAGCGCGAGCTGGACAAGCTTCGGACCGAATTCCCGTCTTACGACGCTGGACCTGTGAAACCCATGACCAAGGCTGTGGTGGCCTATGATGCCTGGGCGAAGGACAAAGCCGATCTGGAGGACCCGTCCGACCTTAAGCGCCTGCTCAGAGGTGCGGGAGTGCTCGAGTTCAGTATTCTTGCGGAACGCGACCCGAACTCACCGTCAAAGACGCGTGATCCGAACCCGCAACTCTGTCAGTCAATAGACAGGTACACGGAGCAGCTCGCCAAGTACGGTCCGCGGCTGAAGGCGGGTGACAACTTCCAATGGTTCCCCGTCGACAACGTCATGACCTTCATGCGTCTCGATAACATCGACGACTTCGAGACGCAGAAGACGAACCCTGCGCAACCGATCGTGGAGGAATACACCGGTCGCTATTATGTGCTCATTCACACCGGCACCGAGTACGGACTCTTGCAGGGAACGGGGAAGAAAAGCTGGTCGCTTCGAGAGGCCTACCCGAACCAGGACCCCCTGACGGGGAGGAACGTCGTCTCGTTCGGACTCGATCCGCGGGGCGGGCAGATGTTCGGAGAACTGACCGGGAACAACATCAAGCGCAGCCTGTGCATCATGCTCGACGACGTGGCCACGTCACACGCAGTCATCGAAAGCCGCATCACCACCCACGGGCAGATCACCGGGAACTTCACGCTGGAGAAGGTCCAGGACCTGGTCCGGACTCTGGAAGCCGGGTCCCTGCCGGCGCGCTTGAAGGAAACGCCGCTTCGGGAAAACACCGTGGGTCCGAGCCTCGGCGAGACAAACCGCAGCAAGGGGCTGACGGCGGCGGTGTGGGGCGTGATCGTGGTGGCGGCGTTTGTGCTGTTCTATTACGGCCTCGCCGCGGGTGGGATGGCCGATGTCGCCCTTGCGCTGAACCTGCTGTTCGTGCTGGCTGTTATGGCGCTTTTGCAGGCGACGTTCACCCTTCCGGGCATTGCGGGTTTGATTCTGACGGTGGGTATGGCCGTGGACGCAAACGTCCTGATTTTCGAGCGGATCCGCGAGGAGCGTGATCGCGGCGTGATCTTCAAAAAGGCCCTCAACGCCGGCTATGACAAAGCCTTCTCTACAATCATGGATGCCAATGTGACGACACTGATCACCTGCGTGATCCTCGGGTTCGTCGGCAGCGAGGAGGTCAAGGGCTTCGCGATCACCCTCGGGATCGGCATTACAACGAGCATGTTCACCGCTTTGTTCGTGACGCGTTTGGTGTTCAACACGCTGATCTTCAAGGGGTTGCTCAAGGAACTGTCGATGCGCCGGCTCTTCGGCAGGCCGTCGGTCGATTGGCTCGCGTTGCGCCGCTTTTTCTGGCCGGTGTCCACCACCGCGGTGGTCTTGGGACTGGCCCTCTTTGTGAGCCTGAGCGTAACCCGGACAGAGAGAATGTTTGACATCGAGTTTCTGGGAGGGACGAGCCTGCAGATTGACTTGAAGCCCGGCGTGACGATGACGGACGAGGAGATAAGGAACGCGATCACCGGTGAGCAGAAGGAGGAAGGGTCGGCGGTGCAATGGCTGCTTTCAGCCGCCGATTACCTGGAAGCCGTCCACGCGGCGGACACCGTGGTGTCCGGACAGTTCACGTTGACCTCGCCTGGTGGCGAGCTGACCGGTGAGCAGCTTGGCGTCCTGATGCGCCAGACGATCGAGGACAAGGTAGAGCGAGGCGGCATCCGGGTCGACGAAGAAAACAACGCCATCGCCGTCTTCGACAGCAAACCCGGCGAGCTGACGCTGGCGAGCTTCAAGAAAGCGGTTACCGAGGGGGCACAGCATGTTCGGGGGGCGGTCGAGCGGCTGGCCAGTGCTCGCGTTCAAAGTGTTGGTGAGCTCGAACCGGCAGAGGGGTCTGGCCTGTCGTACGAGATCGTTACGATTGAGACGGATCGTAGCCTTGTCCAGGCGGCGATCGTGGCTGCTCTCGGAAAAGACAAGCTCACCGTTCAACAGGGGATCAAGTATACCCGCGTCCTTAACGAGGAGTTAAATAGGAAGCCGTGGTTCGTGGTGGAGGCTCGTGACCGTTCTCTGTACCAGGTTATTGGTGGTGATGCGGACTTCGATGTACGCCGTTATCGAGGCGGGGTTGCGGTAGAGGTGATCTTGGATCCCGAGGAATCGCTGACGGTGGCGGAGTTCCAGAAACGGCTTCGGGAGGTCGGGCTCCAGCCCGAATTCGAGCAATACCGGACACGCGAGTCAGCCATCTTTCCGCTCGGGGAGGGGGCGTGCCCGCAGGTTGGCCAGACAGGCTGCAAGCGATTTGCCATCCTGGCGATCGATGAGTCGATGCTATATGACGACGATCCGACGCATGAACTGTGGGAGGAGGCCGTGGCCCAAAGGCACCTGGCGCAGGTCGAGGCGGCCCTCGGCCAGGAAGAGTCGCTCTCAAAAGTCATCCAGTTCGCACCGCAGATCGCCGGTCAGACGCAGAACAGGGCGATATTCGCGATCGTGCTTGCGCTCGCGGCGATCGTGTCCTATCTGTGGTTGCGGTTCGGGACGAAGGAGTACGGGTTGGCGGCTATTGTCGCTCTGGTACACGATGTCTCGATCACACTCGGGCTTGTGGGCATCTGCCAGTTTGTGGCCGCCACGTTGGCGGGTAAAGCCCTGCTGCTGGACGCGTTCCGCATCGACCTGCCGATGATTGCGGCGGTACTGACGGTGATCGGGTACAGCCTGAACGACACCATCGTGGTGTTCGACCGGATTCGGGAGAACAAAGGGCGAGTCGAGTCGCTCAACCCGAAAATCATCAATAATAGCATCAACCAGACGTTGTCCCGAACGGTGCTCACCTCGATGACGACGTTCCTCGTGGTGTTCATCCTATACCTGTTCGGAGGCAAGGGTGTCCACGGATTCAGCTTCGCGTTGCTGATCGGCGTGATCGTGGGAACCTACAGCTCGATCGGCATCGCCGCGCCGCTTCTGCACCGGCCCAGGCTATTGCACGGGATCGTGACGGTGATCGTCGCGCTCGGCGTGATCGGGGTCGTGTTTGCGCTGGTTGACGATCAGACCACGCGATGGGTACTCACAGGATTGACGGGGGTGGTGTGTGTCGGCGTGCTCGTCCGGTCGCAACGGGAAGCGGGCTATCTCGCCGCCGGTCGACCCGTCGGCGTCTAAAGTGTGTGGCACATGCGACTAATTCGTGTCGCTCTGTAGCGGCCGGCGTCCCCGCCGGCCGTCGTACGCAATAGCACTTGTCCGGGAAAACGGCCTGCGAGGACGCAGGCCGCTACGATCTCAATAGGACGACAGAATAACACGATGCCACAAAATATGGTCACACCCGACGTAGCCCCTTTTTCCCCTCTTGAAACAGCGCGACCACCCGTTATGCTGTACTAAGCGTATCGGCCGCGCGGGGCCGGCGCGAGTTCGTCTGGTCATTCGGCAGCAAAGATCGCGTGAGCGATGGAGGAAAGCGGCCTGTGATAATCGACGGCTGTGGGCGTGAAATCGATCACCTGCGTCTGTCGCTGACGGACCATTGCAACCTGGCCTGCCGGTATTGCATCCCCGAAGGCGCGAAGCCTGATGGGCAGATGATCGACGCGGAGTTCGCGTTTGAGATCGTCCGGTGGTTGGCGCAACGGCACGGCATACGATTTGTCCGGCTCACCGGCGGGGAACCTTTACTGTATCCCGGTCTCATCCCGCTGATCGAAAGACTTTCAAAGCTGGATGCGCTTCACGAAATCATGTTGACTACCAATGCTCAGGTGTTGACACAAAAGGCCGGTGCGCTGCGTGGTGCGGGGCTTTCGCGGATCAACATTTCGTTGGACACGCTCAAGCCGGTTCGGTTCGCATACGTCACCCGCGGCGGCAAGCTGGACCGCACCCTGGCCGGCATTGAGGCTGCGGTGCGCTGTGGGCTTACGCCTGTCAAGATCAACGTTGTTGCCCAGCGCAATCTCAACGATGACGAGCTGCCGGACATCGCCGAGTGGGGTCTGTCGCGCGGCTGTGTTGTGCGTTTCTTGGAGGTGATGCCGATAGGCCCCCTGGCTGATGTTGTCGACCAGCACCTGGTGCCTGCAGCGGAGATTCTGGAACGACTCGGCGAACGTTTCGAGCTTCGATCCATCCCCATCTCAGAGAACCTCGGCCAACCCGCGACGGACTACGCCGCCGGCGGGCGCGGTTTGCGCGGTGTGATTGGCATCATCGCTTCGACCACCCGCCCGTTTTGCGCGCGTTGTCGCCGCCTTCGCGTGACCTCGTGTGGCTCACTCGTCGCCTGCATGCATGATGGTACGCGCTTTGACCTGAAGCGGTGGTGGAACGGACACGGGCTTGACACCGACGGCGCGGACGCCACCCTCCGAGCGGCCGTGCTGGGCAAAGCCGAGCTCGGCCCTCGCAATCAGGACATCACCATGCTTTCGCTGGGCGGATAAGCGTTTGCGGCTTCAGGTTGCGCGAGGCGCGGGCGCCTCCACGAACCCGAGGGTGGTGTAGTAGATCGCCTTGTCGAAGAAGAGGGCGATGCGGCGGTTGAGTTCCAACACTCGGTACACCTCGATGGGCCTCTGCCACACGCCTTTGCTGCGGGCATAGGTCCACACGTGCTTTCGCAGCAACGTAAGTGCGCTGAGCACCTCGTGCACGGCGATGCCCTGGGCTTTCCGCTCCACTCCAAGTGCGCGGTAGAAATCCCGCACCTCCTGATCCGCCTCGTCGCTCTTGAGCCACATGCTGAAATGCGACAAGGCGGTGGCAGCGTTGTCGAAGAGCTGGTCGGGGTTGATTCTCGCGTAGGAAGCCGTGGTGGGGTTGGAGCGCACGTCCGCCAACCACAAGTTGGCTGCCTCTGTGGCGTGGTCGCGTATGAAAGCCACGAGCGCATCGGATAGCATTTCGCGGCCCTCGTCCGACTGGAGGCTCTCGAAGGAGTCCTGGATGGCCCACTCGTCGCGGTGCGCCTCCACGCACGCCTCGATCGCCCTTTCGTTGGCGCTGAAAGCCAGTGGTGGGAGCCGGTTGATGGGGAAGTAGGAGACGGTTTCGGCGTCGTCGCCGGCCCGTTCAATCCCACTCACCTTCTCCAGTTCGAAAGTGACGATGAGCAGGTCACCGTAGAACTCACTCTCGAAAGAGTCCGCGTCGAGCAGCCTCAGGACCCGGGCCTCGACCCCCGTTTCCTCCTTCAACTCGCGTCGCGCCGCCTCGGAGATGGTCTCGCTCAGCTCCGCAAAGCCGATCGGCAGGCACCATTGCCCTTTGTTAGGCTCCAGCTTGCGCTTGACCAGCAGGGCTTCACGGTTTTCGTTGAGCACCACGCAGGCGGCCACGGGGAGAGGGTTCTGGTAAAACACCGTGCCACATTCAGGGCACACCTCTCTCTGTCTATCCTCTACGGCGCGGGTTGCGACGGCGCCGCCGCACTGGGAGCAGTACCTTGCTTTTAATGGCATAACGGCCTCCGGCACCGGAAGGCAGCATCGTTCTTCTCCACGACCACCTCGCCCGAACGTGCCAGCAAGTCTCTGGCAAAGCGCGCGAGCGACTCAGGAAGGTCATCGCCCGGCTTCGACCCGGGGACCAGAAACGGCAGCTTGAACCGCAGGTAGGTGAGGAGTTCGTCCACATGCTCGGCCTCGAACCGGAGGGAGTTGGCGTAGTCGATTCGTGTGATGTCGCCGAACCACCGGCTGAGAAAGTCGCGCCCGTTCTCCGCCGAAAACCTGCGAATGAGGGAGAGGAGTGCAGAGGCGGCTTCAGCAAATCCGGCGTCCGGCAATTGGCCTGCAAGACGGCTGTCGCTGTGGGTGATGGTCAGAAAGAGTCCGTGCGGCGCGAGGACTCTGGCTATCTCCGGGAGCACGTCTACAAAGAAGTAGAGCGAATAGGAGCACACCACAAGGTCGAAGCTCCGCTGCGGCCATGGGAGCTTCGAGTCCACCTGCATGCAGATAAAACTGCCGCTATGACCTCCGGCAACAACCTTCTGGAGGAACGGTGTTTCGTTGGACCGCCAGGCATCAACGCCGACGAACCTGGCGTCGGGGGCGACGCGTTCGGCCAGCACCTCCGTCAAAAAACCGAACCCACAGCCAAGGTCGAGGATGCTTCTCGCGAAGGAGAGGTCGAGATCACCGAGGGCAACCTTGCGCACATCGGTCCTGTTGGTGGAGCGCCGCTGGATGATGGCCGACATGGTCTCGTGGGTCGAAGGGTTCTCGTACGGCCACAGGGATGACTCTGCCATAACCTGCTCATTATCGGGCAGGCGGCCCACATTTTCAAATGGGTGCTCCACGGGCAAACGAGTTTGCCCATGCCATCCACTGACGAACCCGAATTCTCGGCTGTGACGGACCACTAGGGCGTCCCAGATGCCCCTTCATGCGGGCTCGCCGCCGATGACGGCAAAAGCGCCCGCAGCGATTCGGCGCGGTCACGGCACGCCGGATCGTCGCAACGCTCCTCACAAAGACCCACGAACACGCCTGCACCCTCGAAATCCCCATCGGCAATCAGGAGCCGCGCGGTCAAACAGAAGGTCCAAGGGATGTCGGGTTGCTGCCGGTCGAAACGTTCGAGCGCCCCCAGCAGTCGTCGCCGCGCGTCGGCACCGCGATCGCCCATACCACACAGTATATCCGCCTGGGTGGTTGCGGCATCATAGCGACCGCCCACGAGAGCTATATAGGCACGCGTCGCCGAGACCAACGGGTGCACGGGCTTCTCATCAGCTAATGCCGCCGCTCGGGCCTCAGCTTCCTGCGCATCACCCACCAGGGCCCTCGACCAGGCTGCGAACGCGCGCCCCTCCACCGAATCCGGAAAACGCTTGATAAACCGGGTCCAGAGCGATAAGGCCTTGTTGATGTGCCCCTGCGACAGGAAGAAATCGTGAACGACAATCGCCTCGTCGACCGATATCAATCCGCCCGAGACCACGCGCTCAAACAGCGGCGCGGCACGCTGGACATCTGAGACGCTGTGGTAAACCTGAGCCAGGTTAAGCGCGGCGGTTACATCGCCAGGGTTCCGCCTCAGAACTTCCGTGTACGCCTCGATGGCTTCGCGGGTTCGCCCCAGCGCCGCGCGGACAACGCCAAGATTCGTCAGAGCGGTTGTGTTCTCCGGCATCCAGTCGAGTAGGGCTGTCAGGCGCTGCTCGGCGGCCAGGTACGACTCGCGTGTTTCCTCCGCGATTTCCAGCTCCGTGAGGCCCATTGTAGCGGGTACGTCGTAGGGATTGTTGGCTACCGCCTTTTCATACATCACGCGCGCGTCGGCGGGCCGATCCAAGCGGCGATAGACGGCCGCCAGGCGGTTGATGGTCGGGTTATGCAGCGACGCCTCTTCGACGGCCGCCTCAAAGAAAGGTATGGCCTCCGCGGTTCGACCGACTTCGTCGTAGGCCACGCCAAGACGATATTTGCCCAGCGAGTTCTTCGGGTCAATCTCGACGGCTTTGTGGAGCAATTCCAGTGCAGTCTCGACGTTGCCGAGGCGAAGCTCGCACATGCCGAGCAACTGGCACCCGCCGCTTTGAACATTGGGAGAGTCGAACCTCAGTTCCTTACGCGCGCAGTCGATCGCCTCGTCATACCGGCCCATCTTATAGTACGACCAGCCCAGTCGCTCCCACACACGTGGTATCGTCGGGAAAAGCCGGGCAATCCGTTGAGTTTTGTGAAACGGCGTGGCATAGAACTGAGCCACGTGCCAGCTCATCCCCACGCAGGCGGGGATAATCATGATCCCAAGGATAGCCAACACTATTCGCGCCGGGAGCGGAGACCTCGCCGCCGACCAGCGGCGATAGGCTGTGCACCCGAGCGCGGCCACCAACCACAACAGACCGATGATCGGCAGGTACATGTACCGGTCAGCCGCTAGAACATTGCGTGCGGGGAAGAACGGGAGCGTTGAAGCGAGCGTCGCAAAGAACCACAGCACCCCCAACCGTGCGGCGCGCCAGTGCCAACAAGCCCACCCAATGGCGACAAAGCTTGGCACCACAACGAGCAACGCCTGCCACGTGCCGGCGTCGGACCATCGCACCAGCGGCGGGGTCGGATAATAGCTCGCCAACCCCACCGGCCACACGAAGTGCTGAAAATAACACGCCAGCGCCGCCAGCACGCGCACCGTGCGCGGTCCCTGTAAGTGCTCAGCCGCCTCCGAGAACAGCGAAGCGCCGGCCGTCGCCTGCACGTTCACCAGAACGAATACGCCTGTGATCAGCGCACAAAGCGACCAGAGCAAGAAGATACTCCATCTGAGCTTCGCGCGCCGAGCCAGCACCACGATAACCAGCAGCACCGGAAGAGCGATGCGCACCTTGCTGACAGCCGACAATAAGACGAACAAGGCCGTGAGAAACGCCGACGCATGTCGCGGGCGATCCAACCACGAGGCGAAGGCCAGTAATGATGCCAGCGCAAACAGCGTGGACAGCAGCATCATGCGACCATTGGTCCACGCAACCACCTCCGTCTGAAGTGGATGGACCGCGAACAAAAGCGCGGACACGGTCGCGACGGCGAGCGCGGACCCACCGGTGTCCCCTTCGACGCTTCCCTGACCATTCTCCGCCGCACGGGGAGGAGCCTTGCTGCCCGCTCGTTCGTGCAGGGTTCTGATTACGGCCCAGACGAGAACCGCGTTGACGGCATGGAGGATGATATTCGTCAGGTGGAATAACCAGGCCCCGCCGGCAATGCTTTCGTCGAACAACCCGAACGCCTTCGCAACCGCAAACTCCGCCTGGAAACTCAGCAGCGGCAACGGCTGATACAGGTCGCGATGGACGATCGTGAACAGCTCGACGGCGTGGGCAAACGACGGGTGGTTGACCAGAACATGGTTGAGCACCAACCGGTGGTCGTCCCCGCCCACAAAACTCCCGCCGAGGGTGGGAAGCCCCATCACCACACCCGCAACCGCAACGATCGCAACCGCTGCGAACCACCGAGGGCGTCTCGAACTCCGTGGATTGTTGACGCTGGCTACCATTGTATGCACGGCTTACACATTATATTCGCCTGTAGGGCGAATCGCCATGCGAGCCGCAGGCTTTAGCCTGCGCG
>JBARRC010000474.1:0-6982 GCA_049644045.1 Phycisphaerae bacterium | reverse complement strand
CCGTAGCATATGCCCGATTCACGAAGTCGCGAAACGGCCGGAGAGGACACGCGCGATCTTCGCATCGGCAAGGTCCTCAACGACTTCCTCGACCGAAAGACTCGCGGAGAGACGGTCAGCGAAGCGGATCTGATCGGGCAGCATCCAGAATTCGCGGACGACCTGCGCCGGCATCTGCGATTCCTCAGGAACTTGGAGCCGCCGGGTGACCAGATCGGAAGGCTCGTCGCCAGTGGTGTTCTGGAGAAGCCAGTAAACTCGGCGTGCTTGGCCCAACTGGGGCCGTACGGGATCATTGGCTTTCTGGGCCGCGGGGGGATGAGCGTCGTCCTGAAGGCGTACGAGGAGAGCCTCGACCGTACGGTAGCCTTGAAGATACTGCGGCCGGAGCTGACGCACGACAACCATGCCCTCAAGCGCTTCACCCGGGAGGCGAAGGCCGCGGCCGGACTCCAGCACCCGAACATCGTTACCGTTCACGCGGTGGGAGAAGAGAGAGGGACCCACTATCTCTCGATGGAGCTCATCGACGGACCGACGCTTGCCTCGCTGATTCGAGAGTGCGGGGCCGCTGCAGGCTGCGACGGTCCGTCATCTGATGCGTCAGACTCTGAGCGGGCTCGGGGCAGCACATGGTGCGAACCTCGTTCATCGGGATATCAAGCCGTCGAACATCCTGCTAGCGGGGCTTCTCAGCGAATCCGCCGTCGAATCGAACTCGGGTGCAAAGGAAGAAGCGCCGTTCCTTGCGAAGATCGCAGACTTTGGCCTGGCACGTGTGGCCTCCTCCCACAGCCGAATTACCTTGCCCGACTCGGTGCTCGGAACGCCGGAATACATGAGCCCGGAACAGGCGCGCGGGGAGGAGGACATCGACCACCGGACCGACCTCTATTCCGCAGGCGTTGTGTTGTACGAGATGCTGACTGGCCGAACGCCGTTCAAAGCTGACGCTCCCTCCGTCGTGATCTACCAGATCCTCCACGACGATCCACCCGACCCGCGGGTTCTCAGCGGTACGGTTGACCCCAAGCTGGCGAGCCTGGCACTTCGGATGATGGCCAAGCGGCCGGAGGATCGGTTTGACTCGGCCGAGGAAGCCATGGCCGCTCTCGACAGGGGGAGGAGCGTCTTTTCAAGAGAACGCCGTCGGCGCGTCACCCGCAGAAGCGTAGACGGCTCCCGGCGCTGTCAGGCACTGCATGATGGCCCACTGCTCAAGTAGCACTCGCTCCCAGACGGCGCCACCGTCGGTTGAGCGCCACAGGACGTCTTCCACCGTTCCAGCAAGCACCCGCCTACTCGTCCACAGCCAGCGCAAACGTAAGGGCGTTGCCACCCGGCTGGCCGCTGGGCGCAGGCTTAGCGAGCATGATTCGAGCGTGGTCGCCGGCCCATGACGTATACGCGATCCAACCTCCGTGAAGGCTGGGCTCCCGATCGTCGACGTCGTTGTCGGTAACTTGCTGAATGGAGAAGCCATCCCAGTAGAAAATCTCATAGTCATTGCCGTCGAAAGCGCTCCAAGCGATGGTCCCTTGCCAGCATGATGGTTCTCCATCGTAAACTCCATTGTCCGTGATCTGCTGTTCTGTGCTCGGATCGAGTGGATCCGCCCGGAAGTATATCTCGTAATCGTTCGTAGCGCTGCCGTCTTCGCCTTGCCAGGCAAGCTGCCCGTTACAGCAGAGCGTCGCTCCTGTCTCAGTAAGCTCCGGGGTGTCGGTAATTTGATGTGTCGTGGACCCATCCCAAAGATAAATGTCGAACGGTGGGTCCTTGGTTGCGCCAGCGGGGTACGCGACCTGATCGGCGCACAGGGACTGTCCGCGCTCGACGAGTGGGGTGGTCACGATTGGGATGCAGTCCCCGCTGTCCATGTCATATAGATGGATGTCATAGTTGCTCGAGAACCCGGTGACGAAGGCGATGGTCCTGTCGTGGAGTTCTGGCCACTCTGAGTTGCCTGGGCAGGGTATGGGTTCCGGATCGCCGCTACCCGGCCAATAATAGACGTGGTCGTTTTTCTCGTACGCTATCCTGCCGTCGTGGAGCGAGGCGACATAGCCATTAGGACCGATCATGGTGATCGAGTCCGTTACAGGTTGATTGCCTTCATCGAGGGTCCCATCCCAGAACCAGATGTCGCGGCCATCAGAGCTGCCTTGGAAGGCTATCTGCCCGTTATGCAGGCTCGGATGTTGGCAGTCAAAGTCGAATCCCTCGGCCTCGCTGGTGATCTGAATAAACTGCCAGCCGGGAACACACTCATCATTTTCTTCGTCGCAGCCCTGTCCCGGGCACGGATCGATGCCCGCCTGACAGCCAAGCTGCGGATCGCAGGCTTCCGCACCATTGCAGAACAGGGCATCATCGCAGTAGTCGTCGTCGGGGACGTTATCGCACGAATCGGCCATCTCGTTGCATGAATCATCCGTGCAGTCAACACCGTCATCGCAGTCCACCGGCGTACCGGCGTGGCAATTCCCATTTGCGCAGGTCTCTTCGCCATTACAGTACAGCCAGTCGTCGCAGTCAGCGTCCGTTTCGCACACCAGTTGCTCAACGCACATGCCATCGGTGCAGACCAGGTCACCCGCGCAGTCCTCGTCGGTCAGGCACTCGACGCAGCGGTCGTTGTCCTCGTCACAGAGCTCACCCCCTGTACAGGGGATGGTACCGACCATACACAGCCTGTCGACGCACATCTCAGCGCCGTTGCAGAACAGATCGTCATCGCAATGCGCGTCTTTGAGGCAGTCGACGCACTCGCCGCTTTCCTCGTCGCAAACCTGATCGGGATCACACGGCGCCGTCCCGTCAACGCACCAGTGGTCGACGCACGTCTCTTCGCCGTTGCAGAACAGATCGTCATCGCAATGCGCGTCTTCGAGGCAGTCGACGCACTGGTCGCTTTCCTCGTCGCAAACCTGATCTGGACCACACGGCGCCGTCCCGTCAACGCACCAGTGGTCGACGCACGTCTCAGCGCCGTTGCAGAACTCACCGTCGTCGCAAACGGCGTCGTCCTCGCATTCATACGCGACAGCGACTACCCGGACGGCATCTTGATCAGAAGCGCCGCAGGTGTCCGTCACGGTCAACGTGAACTCGTAAACACCCTCCACCGTCGGAACGAAGCTCGGTGTGGAAGTATCCGGGTTGTCCAACTCGTCCGAAGCTGGACGCATGGTCGGCTGCCAAAGGCAGCGAGGCGAATCCCCGTTTGGGTCACCGCTTGCAAGGCCGTTAAGCCTGACCAAGTCGCCAACCCACACAATCTGATCCGGTCCCGCGTTCGCGGTTGGTGTACTATTAGCGAGACAATCGAAAGTGGGAATTGGGCAGCCCACGAGAAGCGTTGACCCTGCGGCCAATAGAATGACAGAAAACAAGCGTCGTGAGAACATTGCATCAATCCTCCTGTTGCGAAGAGGTGCCTGAATCGGTCCGTTGCATGAGGACCACACCTCTTCTGTGGTTATTGACTCCTGAACCGGCAGCTCGCTACCGGTTAAACATGCGTAAAAGCGGCAGGCCGGACGCAAGAAAGGGCCGCAAATTTGTGCGTTGTTGAATCCAGCGACTGTAAATGCTGCCTCTTCGGGTCCGTGACAGTTTAGGCGGACGTGTTTTGGCGGGTGGGCAGTCCCGGAGGGACGGAAGAAAGTGAGGGCGCCTGTGAACGGAAAGCCCCGTAGAGGCGGCAGAGACGCTCACATTGTTGGAATCTGTCTTCCGCCCCTCCGGGGCTGGAATCAGGGAGGAGCACAACTTCTTCCAGGGGCTGACGCCGGAAGGTGACGACCAAGAAATGTGAAACAATCATTGACAACAGACAGCCTCTTCATGGATACGGGGCTGGAAAACAATCCGCGGAAACTGTCACGCACCCTGCCTCTTCGGCCACGTGCCGAAACGCTGGTGACTCAGATGAAGTACTGCTAAAATCACATGTTCGTAAATCTTCAGGATGAGATAAAATAGCGATACACGATCTGGCCGTTTTCCGGAGGCGCGCGGTGGCCACGCGAGACCCAGTCCGGCTTACCCAACTTCTGGCCGCTGTCGGCCAGGGAGATGAAGCGGCGCAGAGCAAGCTCTGGTCGTTGGTCTACAACGAGCTGCACAGCCTCGCTCAAGGCCAATTGGCCGCCGAGGTAGGAGGAGGCGTACGCCAACCGACCTCGCTCGTCCACGAGGCCTATCTCCGCCTGACCGCTGACGAGAATTTCCACTGGGCCAACCGCCGACATTTTTTCGCCGCAGCCGCAAAAGCTATGCGCCGAATCCGCATCGATGACGCACGTAGAAGAGACAGCCTCAAGCGTGGCGGTGGTCAGCAGCCCGGCCCGATGCAGGAAGCGCCCGCGGTTTTCGATCAGGATCCGGCCGAGGTGCTTGCGATCGACGAGGCCCTGAACAAGCTCGAGCAGATAGACCCGCGCAAGGCCGAAGTCGTGATGTTAAGGTATTTCGCGGGGTTTACCGTGGACCAGTGTGCACATGCGCTTGAGGTATCTCCCCGGACTGTAGACAACGAGTGGCGTTTCGCCCGGGCGTGGCTACGCCGGGAGCTGACGAAGGGTGATACCGCCCTGGACCACGGGGATAGCCGATGACCGGTGACCGGTGGCAGCGAACGCAAGACCTTTTCGAGGAGGCATTGGCACGTCAGCCGGATGAGCGTGCTTCCTTCCTCAACAAAGCTTGCGGGGACGATCCCGAGCTTCGGGCAGAAGTCGAGTCGCTGCTGGAACATGATCAGGAGGCATCAGCCGATTTCATGCGGCCACCCGAGCCCGATCCCGGCTTCCTGGAACACATCGCGCGGCAGAGGCCGGATCCGCTGATCGGCAGCAGCATAGGCCGCTACCGCATCAAGAGTGTGATCGCGTCCGGCGGGATGGGCACCGTGTATGAGGCCGTCCAGGAGCAGCCGCACCGCGTGGTTGCGTTGAAGGTCATGAAGCGCAACGTTGCCTCACGCTCCGCCCTTCGCCGCTTTCAGTTTGAATCGCAGATCCTCGGGCGCTTGCGGCATCCGAACATCGCGCAGGTCTATGATGCCGGCATGCACGAGGACGGTTCCGAGAGTGTGCCATACTTCGCTATGGAGTACATCCCCGGCGCCAAGCCCATCACCAAGTACGCAGACGAGAAGAAGCTCGGTACGCACCACCGACTTCGGCTGTTCTCCAAGGCCTGTGATGGTGTGCACCATGGACACCAGAAGGGGATCATTCACCGAGATTTGAAGCCCGCCAACGTTTTGGTGGATTCGTCCGGCGAGCCCAAGATCATCGACTTCGGGGTAGCCCGCGCGACCGATTCGGATCTCACGGTGACTACGCAGCAAACCTACATCGGCCAACTTGTCGGCACCATGCAATACATGAGCCCGGAGCAGTGCGACGCTGATCCGCACGATCTTGATACCCGCAGCGATGTTTATTCGCTCGGCGTCGTCCTGTACGAGCTGCTCACGGGCGAGCTGCCGTACGAAGCATCCGGCACGACGATCTACCAGGCAACGAAGATTATCAAGGAGCACGCCCCCCGCAGGCTCTCTTCCATCGATCCGAAAGTGCGCGCTGATGTCGAGACGATCGCGCTGAAGGCCCTCGAGAAGGATCGCGAGAAGCGTTACCAGTCTGCGGCTGACCTGGCACGGGACATACGTCATTATCTTAACCGGGAGCCGATCGAGGCCAAGCCGCCCACAACGTGGACGCGCGCCGTTCGGTGGGTGCAGCGGCATCCGATGGTTACGACAGCTACGGGCTGTCTCACCGTTGCTGCCATCATCGTCGCCGCGACGATCATTTCCATCCGGGTGATCAACCTTAACCCGCATGGAATCTCGCTTAGCACAGACCGTCACGAGGCTTGGTTGCTCTCCATCGCCGGGAGGAGGCTCCACACGTGGACAGCCGAGGCACCCGGGCGAATCAACTTCGCCGGACTTGTCGAGCATCCACACGGACGCGGAGGCGGGCGGCTGGCCTTACTTGGCTTCAATGCGGCCTTGACCAACCGCTTCCCAGGTTCACTGTGTGCCTTTGACGTTGCGCGCGACTTCGCCGATCCGGTTTGGTGCCGACGTCTCGGAAATCACGACCTTCCGCCAGGCCTTCTTGACCACGGCCTGCTTTCCGGGGCATTCGGCGTCAAATGGTGCAAGACTGTCGATGTGTTTCCGGAACTCCCCGGGGACGAGATCATTGCGCTGCACGTCTATGGCCCTGAATCGTCATGCGCTGTCCGTATCTACGATCAGAATGGCGAGGTGCTCTACCAGGTGTGGCACGATGGTCTGTTAACGGATTGCTATTGGATGTCGCGTGTCCGGCTGCTACTGCTTACCGGCTACAACAGCAAGGCAAACTGGGACCAGCGAGGTCACCCCGGGGTGGAAGCTCCCTATCCTGTCATCGTCTTCGCAATCCGGCCAACGCTTAACTTGACCGCCTCAGAGTACTTGCGGTCCGTACCCGGCGACGATGCGTTAAGCCCTGTCTGGTACAAATGTCTGCATCCGCCGGATGCGGTGGATTTCGCCGGGAAGTGGAACTTCAGCGCACCCCCATACAAACACGATCCCGGGTTGTTTGCGTATTTCTGTTTGGTCGTCCGGAGGAACATTAGCGTTCGGTGGGTTCTTGATGAATTCGGCCGCGAGCTTCCAGGGACACGTGTCGTAGGGGCGCGCTACAAACGCGACGAAACGCTGCCGGATCCGGACGTGTTCAAACTTGCTGCACTGCCGCCGATCGTATCGAGGTCTGAGGGTGCAAACGAATCGTATGAAAAGGACGATCCATAGCACGGCTTGCTACCGCGCTCGGCGGGCTGCGGGAGCATCACTTATGCTTTCCACACTCTGAACGACATCTGCGCGCGTTCTTAACGAGAGAATCGGGAAAAGCGCCGAAGGGCCGGGCCGGCAATCTGTTGAAAAAGGGTCTCTTTCTCGTGTGGC
>JBARRC010000473.1:0-4477 GCA_049644045.1 Phycisphaerae bacterium | reverse complement strand
GGGAAGGTCACTCGAGTGCCACCCGTGCCGGTCCGAGAATTATGGGATGCATACCCGGGGCGCAAAAGCAGCGCCGCGGTTGCGTGCTCTCGTGACTGGTGAATCGTGATTCTGAATGCCCGCGGAGCCTTGTGAGCACCGGGGGATCGACCCGGCCTTACGCTCTCACGCGACGGCTCTCGTGGAAATAGATCTTCCCGCCCGCCAGCAAGAGCAACCCCAGAACCAGGAGGCCCCATTCGGAAACGGTGGGGATGTCCCGGGATTCTGACACCGAAATAGACAGGTTCGTGATCATGCCGACACCGGCAGCACTCGTCGCCCAGAATGGATCGCCGGTTTCCCCTTCAAGAATAACGTTGGCGAACAGCTCTTCCACCGACAGGACGTACGTCCCTTCAGCATCCGGGGCCGTCAGCGTACCGGTAACCAGGACCGCAGGTCCACAACCGGCGGGTTGGGCCACGCCGGTCAACACGGGACCGATCGGGTACGGGGCGTTGTCCGGGGTGTTGTTTATCGTGTTCTGCCCGCCCCCAACCTGGATGAGATCCCCATTGATTACGGTTCCGCCGAACCCGTCCGGATTGGTGATACCCCACGGAATCGTAAAGTTGATCATCGGATTGTCACAGCCGGACGTGGGTACGCCGGTCGGAGTGTCCGCCTGAGCCAGATCGCCGCCGTCGAATAGCAGATTCAGCCCAAACAGGGCGAGCCCCTCGTTGCTGTCGTCACTCAGAACTCCCACGACTTCGTAAGTCACTTCCGCACCGGGACCTACGGTAATCGAGTTCGAGCCGCCGGATCGCACGTCGACATGCAGGTTAGTAGACGCCCTGCCAGATCCGGAAAGCAAATCCGCAATCCGGTCAAGACTCACCTTGCCTGGCGAACGCGAAAGCAACGCCAGGAGATTCCGTACATTGGAATCGTCCGACTCGGGGCGCTGGGCCTTACTACGGCTGCTATCGTTAAGGCTTGCCTTCCGTTCGTCGGCCAATGCGACGCTTACAAACACCAGCAGGGTGACGATCAGGGATATGCCCAACTTTGGAAGGAGCACACTGTCCTCCTTTCCGGATCAGGAGAGCCAACCCGGAACATTACCATAGTATACTCGTTTTCAACGGGACTTTCAACCGCAACCGGTCACTGATAGAAAATTGATTCCGCGGGGGGCGGCGGCGCGGGCCCGGGGGTGGGGGGTTTCCAGGAGTGTCAAGCCGATAGGCGGATTGGCCCTTAGAATATCGGGTTGGCTACGAGAATGCGGCTAGGCGTAACGTTCGACTGGGGGGGCAAGAGGTCCGGAGTTCAAACCTCCGCGCCCCGAATTCGTAACCAGCTGAAAACAAAGGGCTTACGTCACCACTTGGCGTGAGTCCTTCTTTCATGTATGCTCCTCGCGCCACCACTTGGCCACCATTTGGCCACCACCTTGTTGGCGGAGCAATGGCGGTTTTCGGCGTCAGGAGACGGGTAGCGACATCGGCTACATCAGGACACGAGCCAACGGACAGAGGATCATCAGACCGAGTTATGTCTCTTGACCGACGCGCAGGCATCAAGGAAGAAGTCTGCGGCAAAGAAAAAAAAGAAGGCATAATTGTTTACTGTTTGTCGTCGGGTAGAGTACTGGTGAAACGATGGGAGCAGTTTCGACAAATGGAGTCACGATGCTTTGGAGCTTGGACTGGTGAAACATAGCAATGTAGCAGAATTGAGAACCTTGCCGTTTTTCGTAGGCGCGGCGGCGTTGCTGGGCCGCCGATGCCCAACCTAGTAACCAAAACCAGGAGGTTTCCGGAATGTACGCCAGACTGATCATCGCAACTCTTGTTGTCCCGTTCCTTGCTAGCTGCGCCACTGTGGGGAAGAACTTCTCAAGCGCCGGCCTGAGTCATCTGCGGCTCCAGTCGACCACGGAATCCGATGTGTTGGATCTCTTTGGTAAGCCATCCAAGAAACAGATCAGGGTCGACGAAGGGACCGAGTTTCAGCTTTTGTTCTACACTTACGCTCAGGGTACTGCGAACTCGGGCAAGTCGCGGAGACTCGCCGTCGAGCTCGTCCGCGGAGTTGCCAATGCGTACCTGTTCCATAGCGCCCTCGGCAAGGACAAGACGGAGTTCGACCTCGGCGTACGCAGTCGGCTTGTCGCCGGAACCTCGCACAAGTCCGAATTGATTGATGCACTCGGTGCCCCACACGGCGAAGTTAAGTACCCGTCCATTCTATTGAAGAATGAGTTCGGTGCGTTGCCGGAGATCGTACCACCGACGAATGCTGCCACTGCACTGATATACAACTACCTAGAGGTGAGGCGTAAGCAACGCCTGCTTCAAACTCACCTCAAGCTTCTAGTCGTGTTCATGTCGGATGCTGACATTATCGTCGAAGTTCGCAGCTTCGATGGTGTGATGTGATCGTGCCCCAACGAGCGCTTGCAGTACGAAGGTCGGGCTTCGCCCGTCGGAACGTCGTCCACTCCGCCGATGTCGGGCCGAGCCGGACGCGGGGGAACAACTCGCCCTGGTGCCATTCGACCTTGGGCACAACACGACGCTCGCGGCCCCAACTCAGGGTACCAGGCAGATCGGTGTAATTTTATACGCACTGATAGGAAATTTGATTCCGCGGGGGGCGGCGGCGCGGGCCCGGGGGTGGGGGGTTTACTCGCCCTGTCATGTTTGCCACGTCTTCCGGTACCCAGCCGAAAGCAGTTATGTACCTTGCCGCGGGTTGTGCCCGCAAGTGTACCCGAATAAGCTGTCAACCTGGGAATCCGTCATGGCTTATCACGGCATCGACAGCCCGCGCGGTGCAGCGATACGCGGCTTCTTGCACAATTGTCGACATTGATTCAGTCAGCGCCAGGCACCATTTGGAGAGTTTGCTGTGGGACAGAACAGAACTACGAAGCGCGTCAAGTTTGTTCTTATCAACCCGACATCTCCCGTATGGCGTGTGCGGAATGGGGAACGCCCGCGTCAGTCCCGCTTCTTCCGCTTCTCTGTTCTGCCAAGCCTCTACGTCGCGGCGTCTATGCCACCCTACGTGGATACGCAGATCATCGATGAAGATGTTGAACCGATTGATTTCGATATCACTGCCGACCTCATCGGCGTCTCGTTCATGACCTACAACGCCCCGCGGGCCTACGAAATCGCCGACTTCTTCCGAACGAAGAGGGACAAGCCGGTGATCTTTGGGGGCTATCATCCGACCTTCATGCCCGACGAGGCCATCCAGCACGCGGATGCCGTCTGCATCGGAGACGCCGAGGACAATGTCCCGCGCATGATGAACGACTTTGTGGGCGGGAGCCTCAAGCCCTTTTACCGCAGCGCGTCGCCCAGCCTGGCCGGCTTGCCAATCCCCAACCGCAATCTGATTCTAAAGCGCAACTACGCTCCGGTAGATGCGCTGCAAGCCACGCGCGGTTGTTCTCACCGGTGCAGCTTCTGCTCGGTTGCTGCGTTCCACCGATACCGCCTTCGGACCCGTCCGATCGACGAGGTTATTGAAGAACTCAAGACCCTCGGGAAAAACGTCCTTTTCATAGACGACAACATCATCGGAGATCGGGAGTACGCCAAGCAGTTGTTCTCCACAATGATTCCTCTCCGCAAGCGTTGGTTCAGCCAGTGCGGTATCGGGATTACGCGGGACGAGGAACTGCTCCGCCTCGCTTCCCGCAGCGGTTGCCGGGGGCTGTTCGTCGGGTTTGAGTCTTTGTCACAGACGGATCTGCGGAACTGGGGGAAGCATAGCAACCTGGGGAGGGACTACCTTGCGGTGGTCAAGAAACTGCACGCTGCGGGAATCGGGGTATGGGCCGCCTTCGTCTTCGGCGGCGACGAGGATACATCGTATGTGTTCGAGCGAACTCTGGAATTCCTGCTCGAAGCCAACGTCGAGGTTCTACAAGCCACCAGGATGACCCCTTTTCCGGGCACACCGCTATTCGATGAATTGGATCGCCAGGGACGCATCGTCGACAAGGATTGGAGCCACTACGGTTTCAGCCATGTGGTATTCGAGCCGAAGCACATGTCCCCCGAAACGCTTGACGCGGGAGTGGCTTGGGTACTGCAGGAGTTCCTCAATCGACGCAGGGTTGTGCAGCGGATATGGAGGAGTCTCCGCTACCTGAGCCCGGTCGTGGCCCTTGGTGTCACCTTACCCCTGAATCTGGGCTATAGACACAGGAAGACCATGGATGGCGAGTTTCGGCGGGCCGGACCCTTTTCAGCACCCGAGAAGCTTGCCCCAAGGCGTCGAGGGGCAGAGTCGACAGTTCACTGATAGGAAATTTCATTCCGCGGGGGGCGGCGGCGCGGGCCCGGGGGCAATGCTGTTGACTTAAGCTGGCGCAGTTTTGGTGCCGGCTTGGCGGAGAATCCAGCGCGAGTTGATCGCTGTCTTCGTTGAATCGCGAGGCGAAAACGACTATAATTCACGCATGAAACGT
>JBARRC010000472.1:0-10500 GCA_049644045.1 Phycisphaerae bacterium | reverse complement strand
GCCTGGATCGTCTTCCTGCCTTTTTGGGCCGAAATGTTGGCCCCTTTCACAGACGACCCTGAAAGCCAAATAGCGGGTCGGGCATGCCATCGACAGGAGATTGCGATGGGTAAGAAACTGTATATTGGGAACCTCAGCTATGATGTCAGCAGCTCGGACTTGGAAGCGCTGCTGTCGCCGCACGGAACCGTCCAGAGTGCGGAAATCATCTCAGACCGGAGTACGGGGCAGAGCAAAGGGTTCGGATTCGTGGAGATGGGCTCCGATGCGGAGGCCCAAGCGGCGATTGCGGCCTTGAACGGCCAGGAGCAAGGGGGCCGTGCTCTCACCGTAAACGAAGCCAAGCCCCGCGAACCGCGCAGCGGGGGCGGCGGTGGTTACGGTGGCGGTCGTGGAGGCTCCGGCGGCGGTGGCGGCGGCGGGCGCCGAGACCGCTACTAAGCCCTCTGACGGCACAGAGAACATGAAGGCCACTTATCGGTGGCCTTTTTCTTTTTGTGGACCGTTCACTGCACTGGGAAGCCGAGTTCACGGTCCCTTGCGTTCTCGTCCAGCACCACCCGCCGCTGGAGCGTTTGTTTTGGCCAAACCAACGGCGGCGGGCACCGGGCGCGCAGCGATTCGCGTTTTACCTGGCTTGTGCGACAAGGTCAGACAGGTCGCCCGGTTCATCGCCGTCGTCGGCCTCGACACCCCCGTCAGGTCAATTGTGAACGAGTGCCTGCCGTTCGATCACTCCGACATCGCGGAATTCGACGGAAACGCAAGCTTGGCTTCAACGGCCCATGTCGACTTGTTAATCTTCTGCACGCCGAAGGACTTGGAGCAGACTCAGGCACTCTGCGCGACGCTGCGGTCGCACGTGAGCCAGAGTGCCCCGTTGCTGTGCCGCGCCGGTCGGTACGTCTACCCTCTCATCGGGCAACTTCTTGTCAACGCCGTGCAGAGTATGATCATGATGCCGTTTGACGCCCGTGAGCTTCGGCAGAAGCTCGACGAGCTGGATCTCGGATTCTAGGTGGAGGGCGCCGCGTTCACGGATGGTAAGAATGTGACCAACATGGACGAGAAATCGAAGATCTTGAATCTCTTGGCTCACGGGTCCCAGGACGCAGGCGGGCTATGTTCCCGGCTCGGCATATCCCCGAACACGCTGTTCTCACTGCTCAGGAAGATGGAGAAAGAAGGCCTGATCGAGTGGAAGGGCCAGGAATGGGCGGTGAAGCCGTCATCCGATTCCAAGCAGAGCGATCTTCCGGATACAAGCCATCCGTCCGAAGGGGGTTCATATGCCTGAATGCGAAGGATGCCATAAGGATGTGAAACGGATCACGAAGTACTCGAAGACCGAGCAGTGGTTGATGCGCGGGAAAAGCGCGGTGATCCATCGTGCAACGATCTCTGACCTGTATTTCGAGGAAAATGACGAGATCAAAAAGGGTGAGCTCTTTGCCGTGCTCTTCAATGAAAACGGCACCTGCGAGATTACCGCGCCTGCCTCAGGGATCCTGATTTCCTTGCCGTACGAGGAGGGCGACTCGGTCGGTTCGGAGGATGTGTTGGCAACGATCGATACTCGGTGACGATCTGAAGCCGGACAGAAGACCGTGCCTGATTCACTACGGTGCGGAATCGCTCTGAACGCTCGGACACCAGTACCTTGGCCGAGACTGGCCACCCATGGCGAACTCTGCATGCCGGTGGACTGGGGGGGATTCTACGTGTATCCATGTCGACGGAGTCCGCGATGGCAACGCAGGATATGGATTTTTTGAGGACGTGAGGAATGGACAATTCCAAGGCTAGCCGGTTCTTTCCCGTGCGACCGACTTGCGTATGCGTCGGGTGGCTGGGCGCAGTTGTTGTTATCGCCGCAACCTGGAGCCTCAATCCAGCTTATGGATCCGAGAACCTGGCGACAACGTCAGCCCAAGGCAGCGGATGTGAGAAGCTCCAAGAGCAGTTGACCGCGTCCCAAGAGGCGCTAGCCGAACGCAGTCCGGAGCTACAAGAGCGAGTGCAGGCGATCGCAGCATCCTTGCAGGGTCTTGAAGACGCGGGCGAGTCCGTCCCCGCCGCGAAACTAGCTGAACAAAAGGACACGCTGATCACGGAGCGAACGGCTCTGCAGAATGAGTTGAAGTTCCTTGAGTCGGCCCACACCGCTTGGCAAGCTGCGTTGGACGCGTGCGAAAACGCCGCCCGATTTCTGCAGGCGCTGGCACAATTCCAGGCCGGCGCGCAGCCCAGGGCCGAGAACTTCGTCGCCAGCGACCTGGCCGCGTTGCAGGCTCAGCTCGACCAGATCCAAAGCGCCAGCGCTGCCCAGGAAGAGCCCGAAGATGTGCGCACGTTGCGGCTTGCCCAACTGGCGGAGCTGATCGAGACGGCTGACGAGCAAGCCAGGCACGTACATGAGCTTGAGCGAGCGGCCCTGGCGGCCCAGGCGGAATCCGCCCTACAGAAACGCGCCGTTCATGATGCAGAGCGTGACCTGCTTGAGGCCAAGCTGGCCGCCGCCCGCGAGGCTGTTGGCGAAGCTTCAGCCGTCCAAGCCACAACGGCTACTAAGGCTCCGGAAGCCGACGAAGCAGATGCACTCAACAAAGAACGACTGGCCGAACAGCTTGATGCCGAAGCGCGGAACCGCCTTGACTTCGCGCGATCTCGTCTGGACGAAATCGAGGAGCGCTTGGCGCGAGCCTCAGAGGAGGAACACGGCACGGCGCGTCTCGATAATGATAGCGAGTACTGGAGGCGAGTGGAAACCTATGAACAGCGGCGGCTTCAGCAGGCTGAACTGCACAAACGCTCCGCGCAACAGAAGGAAGCGATCGGGCAACTACGTCAACGTATCGAGGAGGCCAAGAAGAGCCTGGAGGAGCTTGGGGAGAAGCGGTCGCAAATGACGCGTCAGCAGCGTCAAGAGCGCGCCACCGGGTTCAAGAAGCAGGCCGGCGCGATGTTGAAGGAGGCCGACACACTCGATGAGGTGGCGAAAGCGGAGGAGAAGGAGATTGAGCCGCTTCAGCAACTCTTGCCCGGGATTGACGCCCTCGAGAATGCGTTGCGGGAGCGATTGGATCAAGCCGACGACGACTTGGACGATTATCGACGGCTCTCGAGCCACTTTCGTCGTATGAAGCAACAGTACGACACCGAGCGGCAGCAGATCGACCTGGTGGTCGTGACGCGCGAGAACATCGTATACGCCAAGATGCGACAGGCAACCTTGACGCGCGGGCTTGCCGATCTCTATATGCAATGCGCAGATGTGCTCGTGCCGCCGGTACCGTCGTTCTGGGACCGGCATCGCAAGATCATTCATTCCATTGGGATTCTGGCGGGCGTGATTGCGGCGTCGTATGCCGTGCGGCTGTTGATATGGCTGATCCGGCGGGCTCTTTCCGCACTCAACGCGCTGACCAATCGGCGCTTGTCCGTCAAACGCATCGGCACCTTGCTGAGTTTTGCCGGCAGCATTCTGAAGCTGTTCGTTTGGGTCTTTGGCACCGTGGCCATCCTAAACGAATTCGGAATCGAGCCGTCCAAGAGTACCGGCCCGATCGCTTTGGTTGGATTGATCATGGCCGGTATGTTTCAGCAGATTGTGGTCGATTTCGTCAAGGGTTTGGATATTATCGCCGGTCGCCACTACAACGTTGGCGATTTCGTAGAGGTCGACGGCAAGCATGGGCACGTAGTGGACTTCAACGTCAAGTACACGCGGATCCGCTCGCTCTCCGGGCAGGAGTTCAACATTCCCAACAGTCGGTGCGTGCCGTCGCGCCGATTCCCCGATGGTTTTGTCAGCAACTATGTTGACATCACGCTCAAGTCGTCCGCTGACGAAGATCGAGCAAAGATCGCGATAGGCGCTGTGTGTGCGGACCTCAATCAACGTATCGAGCCCGTCCGAGATGAGCCGACTTTGTCAGAGTGTTTTCGCGGCCGGCACGACAGCGTCACACTACGATACCGCGTGCGTGTCTTGCCCGGCTGTGACTGGGTGGTAAGGGATCATTTCATCCCGGCGGTCAAGGAAGCGATGGCCAAGGAAGAAGTAGGGCTTGCCGGGGAGCCGACGTTCTCCTTCATCAATCGGATCGAGACCTTCAGAAAGCTGTTCAGCCGCCGACTCTCCGAAGAGCAAATCGTCCGTGAAGTCGCCCAGAGCCAAAGCGATCCGGTCGCCGATGAGGACGGTACACAGCAGCCGACAGCAGGGCCGCATCCCGGCTGATCCGGCGGCAGCGCTGCAAGCCAAGCTCTGAGACAGATGGTTGTGGCAGGACGAGGTCTGACGTGGCAGTGGCTGGCGCGCGGTTAGTGGGCTACCTCCGACGGCCTGCCCGGCGTCTCGCAACCGGTGTCCGCGACGACGGTTATCAGCGTGGGACGGGCCGCCCGAGGAGGCGCCCTGGCTCAGCGGAGACAGGCGACCGTCGCCTGCGCTCCAGGCGGCAATATTATCCTTTAGCCGTTGACCGCGTTTTTCAACCATCTAGAATTCTGCGTCGCTGTCGAGTCGAGCAGCGAGTGCGCGGTGGGCGCAGCCGCCTGCAGGCGACGGGAGTAAGGCATGAGTGAAGATCGTTCGCTGGAATTGCCGGAGCACATTGTGGCTAAGATTCAGAAGGTTCTTGGCATCAGCCCTTCGTCGCTACCGCAGCACGACCTGGTGAGTCTCATCGAGGATTTGTGCGATACCGCGTTGATGTTCGACCGGGAAGAACGCGGCGCCGAGCAAACCGAAGAAGGCAAGCCACCGGGGGAAACCGCCGCCGCGGCCACCACTCCGCCCTCAGAACCCCCATCTGTTGCGCGCGCGCCGGGGGTCGACTCGAGCGTCTCGGATCCTGGACCAACCGCGAGCGACGTGTGGGCCCCTCGCCGCCCAGACCGGCGAGGCCCGACAGCGAGTCCCTCATAGGTCTGGCGAAGCCCTCGGTCTCCGAGCGCTTCCGCCTATCGCTGCGAACGCAATGAAGCATCCTTCGCAAGTCGACGAAAAGCCAGTATACGCATGGATACTTCATAGCGATGTCATGCTAGTTGGCGTAACATCTTGCCTGCCCCGTAGCGGCCAGAACCGACGTCCACAACTCGCCCTCCGGATCGAGTTGCTTCTTGGCCTCAGTTGCCATCGGAATGGGCACGTGCATAAAGGCGCGATTCCAGTAGCCGATCATGACGTCAGTTCTACCAGCCATGGCTGCGTGCACCGCACGGCGGGCGAGCTGGTTGCAGAGCAAGCCGTCGAAACAGTTGGCAGGAGCGCTGCGGAGGATGTAGCTGGGATCAATGTACTTAAGGTCGATCGGAATCTTCTGTTCATCGAAGTAGTTGTTGATCGCATGCTTGAGGTGCAGACCGATGTCATGGTACCGGACATTGCCCGACGCATCGCGTTCGCCGCGATAGTCTTCAAAGAGCTCCTGACCGGAACCCTCGGCGACCACGATGACGGCATGTCTCCGTGCTAAGATGCGCTCTCTCAAGGCGTTCAGGAAGCCGCCCGCGCCCTCGAGCTTGAAGGGGACCTCGGGAATAAGCGCGAAGTTGACTTCCTGGCTGGCGAGTGCCGCGCCGGCCGCGATGAATCCGGCATCACGACCCATAACCTTGACTAACGCGATGCCGTTCAAGGCGCTCCTCGCCTCATTGTGAGCGAACTGCAGCACTTCCCTGGCTGCGTCGATCGCAGTCTCGTAGCCAAAGGTCACCGAACAGTAGTGAATGTCGTTATCCACCGTCTTAGGAACGCCGACGACGGCGATCTTCGCGCCGCGACGATCCAGCTCCTGGTGAAGCCGGTGGGCGCCATGTTGCGTGCCGTCTCCGCCAACGCACAACAGCACGTTTATCCTCTCGCGCTCGAGCGTGTCGGCCATGATGTCCAGGGGTTCCTGACCACGAGACGTTCCGAGGATCGTTCCCCCCTGTTTATCGATTCGTTCCACGAGCTCCGAAGTCAACAGAACGGACGCGAGCTCGTGCGCGGGGTTTAATCCCTTGTAGCCGTAGCGAAAGCCGAGGACATCCGATACGCCGTAGTTGTAGTGTAGTTCAAGAAACGCCGAGCGAATGACGTTGTTGAGCCCAGGACAGAGACCACCACACGTGACCATCGCCACTCGAGTATCGGTGGGGTCGAAGAACAGCTTCTCCCGCGGGCCCGCCTTCTCGAAAAGTAGATCGTTCTCATCGGTGATGTCCGTCCTGATTTCAACGCGATGCCGAATATAGGAGTCTTCGGAGACGAAGTTACCGACACCGTCACCTTCGGCAGTTGACAGATCAAGGGGCGATGTGAACTGTGCCGGTCCAAGCAACTTCACTGGAACGATCTCTGCTTGCTGTCTCATTCTCAGCTCTCCGTACTCAGCTGGGCTAGCCTGAAAGAGGCATGCCCTTCACCGCAGACGAGATCCACGACGCCGCTCATTGGATGCACGGACCGGCGGCTGCGACCTCCGGCGGAGTACCGTCCTTGAACTGCTCGAAGTTCTTTTGGAACATGCCGGTGAGCCTTCTCGCCTGCACGTCGTAGGCGGCCGGATCGTCCCACGTTCCACGGGGATTGAGCACCTCTGGGGAAACACCGCTCGCCTGGCGCGGCACGAGAAAGCCGAAGTGCCGGTCGACGTCCATCTTGACATCGGCCAGCGAGCCATCCAGCGCCGCGTTGAGCAGCGCGCGGGTGACTTTGATGCTCATACGCGAGCCGACGCCGTGGGGACCACCCGTCCAGCCGGTATTGACCAGCCAGCAGTTGGTCTTATGCTTAGTGAGTTTGTTCGCAAGCAGTTCGGCGTACGCCGAGGGATGGCGAACCATGAAGGGCGCACCAAAGCAGGCGCTGAACGTGGCGCTCGGCTCGGTGATCCCGGCCTCGGTGCCCGCCACCTTGGCAGTGTATCCGCTGATGAAATGATACATCGCCTGCTCGAGCGTGAGCTTGGCAATCGGCGGAAGAACACCAAAGGCGTCAGCCGTCAGCATCACGACATTGCGGGGATGACCGGCCATCCCCGAAGGCACGATGTTGGGAATATGCGTCAGTGGATACGACGCGCGGGTGTTCTCGGTGAATCTGGCGTCGTCGAGATCGACCGAGCGGATCGCTGGATCCATGGCCACGTTTTCCAGGATCGTGCCGAAGCGCCGCGTGCAGTCGTAGATCTCCGGCTCCGACTCTTTGGACAGATTGATGACCTTTGCATAGCACCCGCCCTCGAAGTTGAAGATTCCGTCCTCGGACCAGCCGTGTTCATCATCGCCGATCAGCGGCCGGTTTGGGTCGGCCGATAGGGTGGTCTTGCCGGTTCCAGACAGGCCGAAGAAGATCGCCACATCGTCCGAGTCATCCTTGCTCACGTTGGCCGAGCAGTGCATCGACAGGATGCCGTGCCCCGGCAGGATGTAGTTGAGGGCCGTGAAGACCGACTTTTTGATCTCGCCGCCGTAGGCCGTCCCACCGATGACGATCAGCTTGCGGGCGAGGTCCAGGGCGACGAAGGTACCGCTGCGCATGTCGTCCTCGTCGGGATCGGCGTGAAAGCTCGGACATTGCAGGACGGTGAATTCGGGTTTGAAGCCGCGGATTGCCTCGCGTTCACGCGCCTGCTGGATGAACATGTTGCGGGCGAACAAGCTGTGCCATGCGAACTCGGTGATGATCCGGACGGGGAGGCGATAGCGCTTATCGGCGCCGGCGTAGCAGTCCTGCACGAAGACCTTCTTGCCGCGCAGATAGGCGCACATGCGGTGATGCAGGGCGTTGAATTTCTCCTGCGAGTACTTGACGTTGATTCTGCCCCACCAGATGTTTCCGCTGCTCTCCGGTTCATCGACAATGTACTTATCTTTGGCTGCCCGGCCGGTGTGCTGTCCCATGCGCACCACCAGCGGGCCCAGATGCGCGATCTGCGCCTCGGATTGGCGAATGGCGTTTTCGTACAGCGCCGGTGTTGACCGGTTCCAATAGACGTTCCCCAGGTTGGTCAGGCCGATCTCCTCAAGTCCACAGTCACAAGCAAGGTCGGACATTTCCATGACGTCTCCCTCACATCTCAGAAGCTCTGACATACCGTACAACGGTTTCCGACCGGCGTGAACCAGGGGAAGCCGCTACAACTCCCTGAGCGATTCCAGAATGCCCTTGTGGATCTCGTACCAGAAACCGAGAGCCGCCTCTTGCTTGTCGGCCTCGAAACGCTTTATCCACTCGACCAATTCGGGGCGGTTCTCGCCATCGACCGTCTGCTTTCTCTTCAGGAACAGGTACACACAGTCGATGGTCCGCCGCGACTCCCAGAAGGCCGAACCGTTTCTGCTGTTGATCCGGCTGACTCGATCCCGGAAATATGGAGCCGGCCAGCAGGCCCGCGCCGATATTCAGGGAATTGTGTTTGCCGGCAAGGTGCAGTCCCAGATCGACAGGGCCGAAGAAGGGCTTACCCACCGGGAACTTGTCGATTCGATAGAAGGTTGATCCCGCATCGACAAACAGGACCCTCTGATGCGCGTCCATGACTGTCTCTCAAGGAGTCAGCTTCGCTGACCTCCAGTGGCCGTTGCCGAAAGGTTCGTGCTCCCGGAAGGGTCGTCACGGGCGGAGCACAGCCAGGACGTCGGCGAGCTTTGCCGTTGCGAGGCAGACGTACGTGTCCGCCGCGCCGTAGTACAACCACAGCTCGTCACCGCGCACGAGCAAACCGGTTGGAAAAACAACGTTAGGCACGAGACCCGACAATTCGTACGGCGCTTCCGCCTGAAAGACCCAATCCGCTGAACGGGCAATCATCCGGTAGGGCTTGTCCGTATCCAACAGTGCAATGCCGACACGGTAGATGAGGTGTCCGCCGTATCCTTTGACGCCGTGATAGATGAGCAGCCAGCCATGCTCGGTTAGAATCGGTGGTGGACCCGCACCGACTTTGACCGCATCCCAAGCCGCCCCCTCCCCTTCGGGCAACACACAATGAGGCTCACCCCAGTGCACCAAGTCCGGCGAATAGGCTGACCAGATGTGTTCGATGCCACCCGCATCGGGGCGATGGAGCACGGCCCAACGTCCGTCGAACCGATGTGGGAATAAGGCGGCATCTTTGTTGTTCGGCGAAAAGATCAACCCGATGCGCTCCGCCCTAACCAGATCGTCGCTACGTGCGATCGCCACGGCTGCCCCCCGCGAAGAATAGGCTGTGTAGGTGATGTACCACATCTTCTCCTCGGGGAGGTACGTTACCCGTGCGTCCTCGCACCCCCACATCTCGTACCGCCACCGGTCTTGGCCGTAGCGCAGAATCGGCTCCGACTCGATCCGCCAATCGGTAACGCCGTTCCTGCTGCGGGCAACGTAGATGCTCGAGTAGCCCGCGTGGTTCTCCACCCGAAGAAGTAGAATGACCTCACCGTTTTGCTCCGTGGCGCCAGGGTTCAGCACCGCCGCTGCAGGGAACGGCATGCTGGCCGGCGTCAGGAGGGGGTTGTTCGGTACCCGATGGAAAACAGGTTTCATGTCAGACCTCATCTCAAAAGCCACCACAGCGAAGGTTATATGCCTGCGCGAAGCGGGAGGCAAGGCACCCGTACGGTCTATCCGGCCGCCCTGGGCGCTCATTCCGGCATTCCCTAGGCGCAGGCTTGGCCACGGTGTGACTCAGCCGCCTTACGTCATCGACGTGCTGATCGCCTAGGGAAATGCTCGTTCGCTATCGAGCCGCATACCGAACTGCTCATACGCGGCAAGGCCGGCAAGGAGATCGAGTTCGGACACATGGTTCAGATCGAGCAGGTCGAGAGCAAGTTCATCACCGGCTATGAAGTGTTTGAGAAGCGACCCATCGAGCACGAACTGGTCGAGCCGGCCATCGAGAATCACAAGAAGCTGTTCGGGTGCTGCCCGAATGAGTTGGCGGCCGACAAGGGTTTCTACAGGGACATGGATCAACTGAAGGATCTGGAACAGAGGATCAATGTCGTCTCGATCTGCAAGAAGGGTAGTCGCACTGAGGAGGAAGCCGAGCGAGAACAAGACCCGGCGTTTTGCCATGCCCAACGATTTCGTGCGGGGGTCGAAGGCTCCATTTCATTTCTCAAACGGGTGCTCGGCTTGGCCCGCTGCTACGCGAAGGGTTTCACTCATTACGCCGCAACAGTGGGTGTCACCATTCTGGCACACAACCTGCTGATCCTCGCCCGCTGCTGACATCGCCGCCAAGAGTTAAGCGATTGCAGGACGTCCGGATGTTGCCTACGGCACCGGTCTGCCCGCTTCCCGCGCTGAATCGCTGCAAATCCACAAATACCGACAAAAACAGCCATTTCCGGGGCTTAGAACCTGCGATGAAATAACTGTGTCAAGTCATCTTTTCCGTCTTGGGCGAATGGTATAGTTCCAATCGCCGTGGAAGTCATCGCGATGCAGGTTGATCTTGGCCCACTCCTCATCGGAGACCTTGCGCCCCGTCGGATACCGGCGGCGGTCCAACC
>JBARRC010000471.1:0-1923 GCA_049644045.1 Phycisphaerae bacterium | reverse complement strand
GAATCGGGGGACATCATACGAATGGCACTGCCGTCGCCGATCTCTGTTCCGCCAAGCACTTACGTTTTTCCGATCGCCGCACGCAGCTCGTCCCGCGGGGCGTGCATGAGCGGGTAGCGATGGCGGCGGCGTTTCAGGACACGAGGTTCGATCCGGCCAGGACGGAGGGGTACTTCATGGTTGGCGATGCTGCCCAACGCCGCCGCCCATAGCTGATGCGCATTGCGGGCCGAACCCGTCGACAACAGAATCCAAGAGGCCAGGACTGTCTGGCAGGTCAAAGTGAAACTCAGACGACGCGGCTGCTTACCGTGTATGACCGCGGACGTCGCGATCACTTTTCGGATCAGATTGTAGGCCAACAACGTCACCCACACTTCCCGACGAACCATGTGCGGCGACTTGCAGCGGACGTGGTCCAAGCCCAGGGTCTGCTTGATGTCTCTAATATCCAGCTCCACATTCCATCTCAGGCCGTAGAGCGTCGCAATGTCCTGTGCGGAATACGTGTCCGAATCTGTCAGCGTAGTGATCACGGTGATGGCTTCGGTCTGGCGCCCGGGAACTGCCACGTCAAACCGTATCTCGCGAAGCAAGGCACTTTCACCGGTTTCCTTGCCTTCGTAGGGACCGATGGCTATGTCGCACACACAGGCCGTCGCCGACGACACCACCGTGCAGCATCTGGCAATAGGGAACCCCGCCCCGGGCCGCTGGGTGTGCAGCTGTGGGAATGCCTCTTGATTGTTCGGTGTGTCGGGCATGGTAAAGGTGAAACCATCAACCAGTTTGGCGTGAAGGCCGTTCCACAACCAACATTCGTCCGCCTCGCGTTCCAGTTGGCCGGCCGACTCAACCACGAGGTGTCGCAATGCCGAGAGGCTCAGCTTGGCTCTCGCCCGACAATAGTCGCCGGTGTCCCCGGCCGGTGGTTTCTGACCGATCTGCGTCATGTAGGTTGTGATGTCGGCCACCGCTGCCGAGCAGGCGGCACCCTTCCCATCGCGTAGGGTTTGGGCGAGAAAGGCCCAAAGAGTGATGTCGGTGGAGAAGATGTCGTCCTGTGCAAACAGCCCATCCTCTGCGTTGAAGGCACGCTCGATCGATTCAGCGTCCATAATATCAGCGAAGGGCAGGCCCTCGCACTGAAGAAACGGGGCGGCGACCGTGTCAAACCGACCCTTGCCATCCATTCGCTCCGCGGCTACGGTTGTCATGACAAAACCCTCCCTGGCTTTGTTGGAGACCAAGCCAAGGAGGGCCATAGAAAACATCGGCCAGGGAGGGCCGAGAACATCATACCCATCCGGCGCTGCCGGAGCAATACGTCAACGCACGATGGAGATCGTCAGAAACCTCTGCATGCGTCGTCGGAAGGTCTGCGCCGACGAAGCCGAAAGGCGACGGCAGTGCCATTCGTATGGTGTCCCCTGATTTTGGGATTTTTTTGTCCCCTGATTTTATTTATAATGGGCCTGTTGGCGGAGTTCGATTTCCTGGCTACGGACTTCGGCATCCTGAACGAGCATGCCAGCATGGTACGAGCCTCACCGGTGTGTGTTCAGCCCTCGCAGCAGAATTCCCGCACCCCAAAAACGACCACGGGTTTACTGAATGTTTACCGCTCCGCCGCGTTGGCGGGTATCGTAAGTCCTTACGATTCAGCTACTTACGTCAATGGAGCCAGGGGGACTCGAACCCCCGACCTTCTGCATGCCATGCAGACGCGCTCCCAACTGCGCTATGGCCCCGTCTACAGGAATTATGGCGTGGAACAGCAACGGATGCAACACCGGGTGCATGACGGGGTGCAGGCAACTTCTGTCTAAAAGAGACCCAGGTTTTGCGCCGTGGCCAAAAGGTCGTAAGTGCTTGACAATGCTAGGGTTACGGCGATTTTGGGTAATTTCGGGTTTTGCGCGG
>JBARRC010000470.1:0-7970 GCA_049644045.1 Phycisphaerae bacterium | reverse complement strand
AACATCATAGCTATCCAGAGTGCCGGAGCAAATCCTTCACGCACGATGGAGATCGCCTAACAATCTCCGCGTGCGCCCGTGGAATTCTCGCGCCGGCGGGGCTCAAAATCGACGGCAGTGCCATTCGGGACACCATACCTATTTCTTGACGCATGGGGAGCGACGGTCCCGCGCGGAAGGACTTCCGCGCCTCACGGTTATCGTCCCTTGCTGACGGGTCGGGAGCGGGAATCGAGGGGGGAGGCCCGGGCTCCCTGAAGGGGAAGGAAGCATGCGAATCTCGTGCTACATGCGATGCTCAACCAACGATAGACAGACGGTCGCCAGCCAGAAGGCCGAGATCGAGGTGTATCTTGAGAAGCGTTCCCCCCCGGCGCGGCCTTCGGCCACAACTACAGGGGGGCGTGAATAGCCTTGCTCCTTGAGGTAGGGTGAGTGTTTTCAGAGGAACTCAACCCGCTCAAGGAGCAAGAACATGAACGCCTTTCTGCAACGTCATCGTACATCTGTCGTCGGAATGCTACAAGGATTTGACCGCCTCCGTCTGCGCGGGACCCTGCGGCCGCTTGCATACGTCGGCGGCATGATGGGCTACTTGTCGCACATCGGCGTGCTCCTCAAGGGTTTCAAGGAGTATGCCAGTTCGGTGACCGAACAGATCCGCCGGACGACCGAGCGAGTCGCCGAGGCGGCCCAGCGACCGGTCACCTATCTGCCCAGCAGTTCCACCCGCAAAGAGCATGTGGCCCGGAAGATTGCCCGGCGGGATGGAGTCGACGAAGGCCTGATCTGCGTGCTCACCTGTGTGGAGCCGTGCTGGTCGTATCAGATCTATCGCAACCACGAGACACGTCGGCTGGAGCTGCGCGGCCGTCCCAGCATGGTGGACGTACCGGAACCGGCGTGCGTCTGAAACGCGACCACTCCCCTACCAAGATGCACAGAGCGTCCCTGCGGCGTTTTCCCGGCGTTTGTGTGTTTTCTGTGGCTCCACCGAAACGCTTAGAGGCGATTTCTCGCGATTGTAGCACTGGCGTAGCACGGCGTCGGTTCTAGGCTTGTCCGTATTCAGACACTTCTGTAAGTCGTTTGGTTTCAAGGGCTTACACTGCACCGCCAGGGACTCGAACCCCGGACCCGCTGATTAAGAGTCAGCTGCTCTGCCAACTGAGCTAGCGGTGCTCAAGACCCAAGATTGAATCAGCGCAATGCGGTTCCGTCAACCCTCTCGTCATGTCGTGGGTGGCTTATATCGGGGGACGGCTCTCGGTCAGGCAGAGGTCGACCAGCTCGTCGATCACCGCCGTGCCGACGCACATGACCTTATCCGCCCCGCCCCAGTAAATCTTAACGGTGCCGTCGTCCTCGGGAACCGCACCACAGGTGAAGACCACGTTATGCACATACCCCGTCACCTCCCACGGATCCTCCGGCTGCAAAATCCACCGATCACACACCCCAAGGACCTTGGCGGGGTCTTTTAGATCGTGCAGCGCAACGCCCAGCCGATAGACCGAACCATCCATCGTGGGGAAGACGCCGTGGTAGATGTGCAGCCAGCCGCGCGAGGTACGGATCGGCGTCGCCCCCGGTCCGATCTTCATCTCGTCCCAGTGGTACTGCACCGGCTTCATGACCACGCGCGAATCGCCCCAATGCAACAAATCGGGCGAGTAGCTCAACCAGATCGACCAGGGCGAAATCTCGCTGTGAGGGCGATCGAGACGGGCGTATCGGCCGTTGAACTTCTCCGGAAAGATGACCACGTTGCGCAGGTCGGCCTGAGTGATCAACGCGATACGCTCGAGCGAGTTGAAGTCGCGCGTCTTGGCGAGCCCGATGCGCACGCCGTGCTTGGAGTACGCGCTGTACGTGATCAGAAACTCATCGTCGATCCGGCAGATGCGCGGGTCCTCGACGCCGAACGCTTCGTATTCGGCGAAGAGACCTGCGGTCGCGGGCACCATGAACGGCTCGCGCCGGGGGACAAAATGCAAGCCGTCATCGCTCTCCGCAAGTCCGAGAATGCTTCGCCCGGTGTCGCGATGGGCGCGAAAGAGCATGATGTACTTCCCGTGGTATTTGGTCACGCCCGCGTTGTGAACCGTGGCGACCGGGTAGGGAATATCTTTGGGAGTCAGAATCGGGTTGCCTTCATAGCGTCGAACGATGGGTCTTGTCATTTCCGTCTTCCTTGTGATTCCAAGCCGTCGGTCCTTGACGCCGCACCGCGCCGACCCTATTCTAAGTGAACGCACCGCACGAGTCACGATTACCGGTCCCTCGGCTCCCGGACGAATCGCAAGACGATCACCGAACCCGGTTTGTCGGCATGCGGATCCAAAGGTCAGAAGCGGCATATCTTATGCTTCGTACAGGAACGAACCGTGAGGTACCGGATGCGATGACCCAACCAAGACTCAAAGCGAGAAGAAGGACCGTCAGGCTGTCGGCCGACCCCAGGCGAGTTATCGCCCGCTTCTTCGTCCCTCCAGGCGAGAATCGCGTCCGCACGATACTCGACCGGGTTCTGGCGATCTCGGAGACGGAGGTCTCGGCCACCCTCGAACGGGTGTTGGAGCGTTACTCGTCCCGTCATAGAGATGTCACGGGGATTCTTGAGCGGCACTATGACGGGGTGGCCTCTCAACTCAACGGCCAAGCACCGGTCTCCGAGGAACGCCGCAGGCTGATCGGTGCTTACTTCACGATGGAGTACTCCCTGGAGTCCGTGGCCCTGTTCAATCCGTCCATGGTCCTGCACCCGGACCAGACAGGGATGAGCCACGGGCAAGCCCGGTTCATCATGAGCCTTCGTGCGTGCGGCGAGGGGCATATCTCGTCGATTGAGTTCCGCAGCGGGGTGATCGATTCGTCGAACGGGGTCACCTTCGATCCCGTACCGCCGTTCGCGGCCGCGGAACGCCCACATGAGCGGCACCTGTACGACAAGAACCGGTTTTTCCTGAAGCTCAACGAGATGGGTGCGTACAGGCCCCTGGCTGACCGTGTGCTTCAGCACCTTCACGACGAGTTTACGTTTGCCGACCTGGAACGCGCACTGGCGAAGGCGCATCAACAGTGTGGGGGCGTTGATTCCTTCCAGGAGTTGGCCGAGAGCATGCTGTGGCTTGCGCACTCCTGCTACCGTCTGGAGTTTCCGGTCGACTCGGCGATTTCGGAGCGCGTGATCTTTCCGGTCACCGAGAACGAGAGCCGGGGCATCGAGGACGCCCGTTTTGTGCGGTTCACCCATAACGACGGTTGCGTCGTCTACTACGCCACTTACACCGCCTACAATGGTTTCCGGATCCTGCCGCAGTTCATCGAAACGACGGATTTCATGCACTTCAAAATCAACACCCAGAACGGCCGGTGCGCGCAGGACAAAGGAATGGCCTTGTTCCCGAGGAAGATCCACGACCGGTTCGTGATGATCTCCCGGCTGGACGGTGAGAACATCTACGTACTCCGCTCCGATGACCTTCATTTCTGGAACGAGGCGGAGAAGATACACGGTCCGATCCAACCGTGGGAGTTCATCCAAATCGGAAACTGCGGGTCACCCATCGAGACGGAGGAGGGCTGGCTTCTGCTCACGCACGGTGTCGGCCCGATGCGCGAATACTGGATGGGGGCTTTGCTGCTGGATATGGAGGACCCGTCGCGCGTCATCGGCCGCCTGGAAGAGCCGATCTTAATTCCCACTGAGGATGAGCGCGACGGTTATGTTCCCAACGTGGTCTATTCGTGTGGGGGGATGGTCCATCACGATGAGCTGATCATCCCCTACGGCATTTCGGACACATCCACCGGCATCGCCACCGTTTCTCTTCCGGAATTACTATCCCATTTGGTCCAGCGATGAGAAACGGCGTCTTCCATGCGCCGACGCCGGTGGCGGTGGCCATGACCGCCCTGATCGCCCAACGGCTCAACCGGGCCTGGGACGCTTTCTGGTGCGTACGCCCCTTCAAAGGGCCGTGTAATCGCCACCCCTTTGGGGATGCATGCGGTGGATAGTACGTTGCACAGAGTAACTGGCTTTCGCTGTCCGTCCGCATATACTATTGAAGGCTGCGGGTCTGGAATCCCTGACGTGGAACGCTTCCCGCGCGTAAGCTTCGGGTTTCCGTTGGGGGGTGGCCTGGCGGAGACTCAGTGCCGACGCTGGAAAGTGACTTTCGATGATCGAGTCCGTTCACTTCGAGAACTTCAAGGCCCTGCGTGACACGACGCTGCCGCTTGGTCCCTTTACCCTGATCGTCGGCCCGAACGGAAGCGGGAAGAGCACGGCTCTGCAAGCACTGCAGAACATGCGATCGCCGAGTCACGAGCACTTCACGAGGTTCGTGACCGTTGGGCAGGAGGAGTCAGAGGTCGCTGTGGAGGTGAAATGGGCTACCCCACATTCGGGTGCGATTACGAGATCGCGGTGGGTGCGGGACGTGAACTTCCTGCCGGAGCACAGACCGCCCGGCGAAAGACGATTCTCGGAACCCGAGAAGGCGCACCTCAGCCAGTGGCTGGCGCGCATCCAGGTGTACTCTCTCGATGCAAACGCTATCGCCGCTCCGGTCGCACTCAATCCGGACATGGTGTTACAACCGAACGGCAGCTTCCTGGCGGGCGTCCTGGACAGGCTCCGAGATCATGAGCCAGAGCGTTTCGAGGCGGTCAACGAGGAACTTGGGCGGTGGCTGCCCGAGTTTGACCGTATTCTGTTCGACACGCCAAACCGCGGCGAACGGTCAATCGCCTTGCGCACGCGCGAAGGGCAACATAGGATCCCCGCGAACGACCTTTCCCAGGGCACGCTCTTGGCTCTGGCGATGCTCACGCTGGCGTACGTGCCTACACCACCGCCGTTTGTCGGGTTCGAGGAGCCGGATCGCGGCATCCACCCAAGGCTGCTCCGGGACGTGCGCGACGCGCTGTACAGGCTGGCCTACCCGGAGAGCTTCGGCGAAAAACGCGAGCCTGTGCAGGTCGTAGCCACTACTCATTCCCCTTACTTTGTTGACCTGTTCAGGGACCACCCGGAGGAAATCGTGATCGCCGAGAAAATCGGGTGGGAAGCCCGCTTCGTCTGCCTCACGGACCTGCCCAACCTCGACGAAATCTTGAAAGACTCGCACTTGGGTGACGCTTGGTACAGCGGCATTTTGGGCGGTGTTCCGGTTGAGCCATGAAAGTCGCCGTGCTCAGCGAATCACGTGCGGATGAGACCGCGCTAGGCATTCTCGTGGGTGGGATGCTGAAGGTTGATCCTGAGCCGGCAACACCGAGGCCCTTGCGCGCACGCGGCTGGCCTTCTATCCTCGACACCGTCGGCACCGTTCTTCGGCACTTGCACTACCAGACATGTGCTGATGCGTTGGTAGTCGTTACCGACTCGGACAACTCGCTCGTCCACGAACGATCGCACGAGAGCCCCGACTGCGAGGAAAATGACTGCCGCCTTTGCGAAATGCGCAAGCGTGTTAAACAGGTATTAGCGAATCTGAGTCCTGTCCACGGTCGGCAAACCTTGAGAACTGCCATCGGCCTGGCATGTCCGTGCATCGAGGCATGGTACCTCTGTGGCAAGGCGGGACAGATCACGGAAGCGGCTTGGTCGCGAAAACTTGAGAGTTGCTCGAATCTGCGCGTGGAAAGGCTTAAGCTAAAACGCCTGGTCTACGGAACCGAGCGCCCGTCGTTGGAACTCGAATGCAAGCACGCGGAGGAGGAGGCACGACGGCTCGTCACCTGTCTCCCGCTGCTTGAAAAGCACTTCCCAAACGGATTCGGCGCGCTCGCTCAGGACGTCAGAAGTTGGACATCGACTCCGATGTCTGACCCTCCACACACTTCCCCAGGTTAGTACCATGCGCTTTCAGCGTACCGTTCACCCACATGGCGCTCCTGCAACCGTGTTCTCAGTCTATCCCCCTGTCAAGCTGGTTGGGTTGCCGGCTGCTCAATCGTGCGGGGTTTGGGAGCCTTGAGCATCAAGCCAATCACGGAAGCTACGAGGCAGGCGATGCCGGCGATGAGAAACGGCGTCTTCCATGCGTCGACGCCGGTGGCGGTGTCCTTGAAATGCCCCGCGATCTGCGGCCCGGCGATCCCGGCAATACCGTAGGCCAGGAACACCCACGGATAGTTCGATCCGACGTTCTTGTTGCCGAAGAAGTCGGCGGTTGCAGCGGGGAACAAGGCGAAGTTGCCGCCGAAGTTGAACCCGATGATGCAGGCGCCGACAATCAGCCCCATCTTGGTCCCGCCAACCTTGAAGAACAGCAACATCATGACGCCCTGAATCAGACACATCAAGAACAGGGCGGTCTTGCGGCTGATCTTGTCGGAAGCGATGCCCCAGATGATGCGCCCGAGACCATTGAGTATGGCCAGCCACGCCATGGCCGTCCCGGCGACGGCCCCCGCCGTGGCCGCGTCCCCGATCACGTTGCCGGCTTGCAGACTGTCAACTCCGAAAAGGCGTATGACGCCGATCACCATCAGACCCGCCATGGCCGATCCGATGAACATGAACAACAGGCCCCAGTACTGGGGCGTGCCTGCCATCTGTGTGGCAGTAAGGTCCAGGGCACCGGTCGCCTTCACACCTCCAACCGCGGCGTCGGGATTCCACCCGGCCGGCTTCCACCCGGCAGGCGGATTAACCATGACGATGCTGCCCAAAAGCACCAACACCAGGAACACAACTCCATAGATGAAGAATACACTTTGCACCCCGGGCAGGCCGAAGACGTTGGTCATATTGAGCAGCCCGCCGAACCAGCTACCGGCCAGCTTGACCCAGATCGTCGCACCGAACCCGAAACCCGCGACGGCCAGTCCCGTGATCATCCCCTTCTTGTCCGGGAACCACTTGACGCCCACGGCGATTGGCACCACGTAAGCGAGCCCGATACCGGCCCCGCCGATGATTCCGATGCAGATCATCTGTGGCCAGAAGCTCTTGCCCAACAGACCACCGAGGATATAACCCGCCCCCAGCACGATGCCACCGACGGCGGCGACGGTCCTGGGCCCGACTTTGGCCTGCCAGCGCCCAGCAAACAGCATCACGAGTGCGAACACCGCCAATCCCGTGGAGAAAATCCACTGCGTCTGCGTGGCCGTGAACCCGTAACCGCCGTCATCCGGGCTGGCCTTGAGCGTGGTCGTAAACACGCTCCAGGCGTAGATCGCACCGAGGCATAACTGAATCAGGATCGCGCCGATCACCACGAGCCACCGGTTCATGACCTTCTCGTTGCCCATCGCCGTGTCCTTTCTTGCTTGAACAAGTGCGTACCGACCATAGAGCAGCCATGCCAGCCGCAGATGCATTTCTTGTGCCAGTGCGGGTTTCAGGTCGGACCGCGCCCCGACGATCAGGACGATTGATAACAGTTTGCGAGGGGTATGGCAAGCGGGCGTAGTTCATCCTATGGGCATTGGTCTTGATGTACTCCAGGATCCGCTCGAAGGCTTCGTAATCGGCAGCCTTGGAGAGAATAATCATCCTGACACCTTTCCCTTCCTTTGACCGTTCCCGTTGGGCTGCGTATAGTGTTGCCGTTGGACAGCATTCCCCGAAAATCGGCTAGAAAAGAGAAAAAAGCCCATGAATACGAGCAAAACGACCAACAACACGTTCGGTGCCAAGTCGATTCTGTCTACCGCCCAAGGCGATCTGCGAATCTATAAACTACCAGCACTTGCGGATGCCGGCGTCGGTCATGTGGACCGGCTGCCCTTCAGTATCAAAGTGCTTTTGGAGAGCGTGCTTCGCAATGTCGACGGGTCCACGATCACGGAGGACGACGTGCGGGCACTGGCCGGGTGGGAGGCGAAGGATGTCGCCCAGCGAGAAATCCCTTTCATCCCCGCCCGTGTGTTGCTTCAAGACTTTACGGGTGTGCCGGCCGTCGTCGATCTGGCGGCCATGCGCGATGCCATGGTCCGGCTGGGCGGCG
>JBARRC010000469.1:0-25059 GCA_049644045.1 Phycisphaerae bacterium | reverse complement strand
AACATCATAGCTATCCAGAGTGCCGGAGCAAATCCTTCACGCACGATGGAGATCGCTAACAATCTCCGCGTGCGCCCGTGGAATTCTCGCGCCGGCGGGGCTCAAAATCGACGGCAGTGCCATTCGTCCGTGACACCTTTTCCCAATCCCATTGGATAGCGTCGGGCCAGGTCCACGTAGACCTTCTTGAACTCTCTCCACTGCGCTTTGAAATCGTCGGCGACCTGTTTTTCGAGGATGCGTGCGGGCGTTCCGACGGCGATGCGGTTGTCGGGGATGTGCAGGTTCTGCTTGACCACAGCGCCCTCGGCGACGACAGCCCATTCGCCGACGACGGCCCAGTCCGAGACGATGCAGCCCATGCCGAGCAAGGCCCAATCCCGAACCGTGGCGTTGTGCACGATCGCACCGTGCCCTACGGTGACCCAGTTCCCGATGCTCGTCTGGTCATCCGGGCGGGCATGAATGACGCAGTTGTCCTCCACGCTTGTGTTGTCGCCGATCAGGATTCGCCCGTAGTCGCCTCGAAGGCGTGCACCCGGCCCGATCCAGCAACCTGATCCAATCCGGACATCCCCGAAGACATCCGCGCTTGGATGTACGTAAGAGCCGTCCCCAATGACCGGGGTCTTACCTTCAAAACTACTGATCATCGTCTACGCCTCCAATCACCCTGCTCCTCGCCTTGCTGGAGCTTCTCTTGTTCCTGAATGTACTGACGAATCCGATGCTCATCCAGGCCAACGGTGCTCACACAGTATCCGCGAGCCCAGAACGTCCGCCCGAACAGCGTTCCCTTCGTCTTCAGCAGCTCACGATGAATCCGAACCGCACTCTTACCCTTGAGATACCCCCTTTCGCAATAAGGGCGCAGATTTTTTCGGCACCCGAGAGGCGCGTAGAATACCCCCCCAAGTGATTTGTTTTCCTTTGGCGGGTGTCCCCCACCCATCCCGGCGACGCGCCGAGAAGCTTGTACGGACCAACGAGGCGCCGAGATGGATGGGGCACCCCCCGCAGACTCCCAGCACCACGGTCGTCCTGCCAGCGTTGACGCCGCACGCTTCTTCCCTATACTCTTCGCACTGACCACCGGCGGGCTCAGACGTTACGCTCCGTCCTGCCCTGGCAGGTTTTTCCCACGGTCTTTACCGGGAGGCACCGATGCGACGCACCATACGTATTATGTTCGGGGGCGGCCGTTTTTGCGCTCTGGCGCTCGGCGCCGTCATCGCAATGACGGGAATCATCAGTCCTGCGCCTGGTCAGACAGGCGGCTCGACAGACACTGGTTCGGGCAGCGTTGAGATTCCAGCCGATGCAACGGTCGAGTCGCTGTTCGTCGACTTCCTGCATTATGCGCGGATGGGTCGGTTTAATGCCGCCGACGCGTACGCCCGGACCTTGCTCGCTCACCCGGACCTCGATCCGGTCAAGCTGGTCGAGATTGCCGGGAGGGACAGGAATAGCGTCGAGACGCTGCTGATCATCATCAAAAATTCGACGATCGGTGACAACGCGGGTCGCGTTCTTGACCTGATTCATAAAGGGGAGCACGAACGGCGTAGATCAGCCGACCGCGTCGTCACCAACATCAAAAACCTCGCGGGCAACCCGCAACAAGAATCCTTTGCCCGCCGCTATCTGGCGGAAGCGGGTGAGTACGCCATACCGCTCATGGTGCAAACCCTGCTGGACGCTACGAAATCCGATCTGTGGCCGCGCGTTATCACCACCCTTCCCGCGATCGGCAAGCCGGCGGTCAACCCACTCGTGATGGCCCTTTCCGTTCGCAATAACAACGTTCGGTTGAACTTGATCCACGCACTCGGCGAGATCGGCTATCCCCAGGCCATTCCGTACCTGGGCAAGCTCATCGTCGACGAGACGATGCCGGAGGAGACCAGGGCGGCCGCCGCGCGGGCCATCCAACGCATTGAGACCATCACCGGCCGTATATTTCCCGGCTTGGCCGAGGACATGTTCTTTCGTCTTGCTGAGAAGTACTACAGCGGGGATGAGACGGTTCGCGCCGATCCGAGGCTCGACGAAGCCAACGTGTGGTATTGGGACGAGTCCGTGCAGGCTTTGAAACGCGTGGTCGTTCCGCCGCGGATTCTCGGCCAGGTCATGGCCATGCGATGCTGCGAGGAAGCGCTGCGCCTTCGCAACAACCATGCGGAAGCGATCGCACTCTGGCTGGCCGCGAACATCCGCCGCGAGCACCGCCTGGGCATGAACATCGAAAGTGGTGATCCGGATGAGAAAGGTGAAACCGACAACACCCGCCCGGAGGTGTTCCCCCGCGCGCTGTATTTTACGCAGGCGGCCGGCCCGCAATACGCGCACCTGACACTCCAGCGCGCGGTCCATGATTACGATTCCGCGGTAGCACTGGGGGCGATTGAGTCACTGCGGATCACCGCCGGTGAGACTTCGTTGATTGGCACAGAGGACTACAAGCAGCCGTTGGTTCAAGCCCTGCGCTTCCCGGACGTGGTCGTACGGATTCGCGCCGCTTTAGCGCTTGGGGTCGCGCTGCCGAAATCGCAGTTCGCCGGCTCACAGCTCGTCGTACCGGTGTTGGCATCAGCCGTGACGCAGACCGGTCGCGAGCAGGTGCTCGTGGTCGATACCGATGAAGCCAACCTCAACCGCGTCGTCAGCGTGCTGCGGGGCGGCGATCGTGACGTCATCGGTGATACGAGTTTCTTTAGGGCGCTCGATCGGGCGCGAACCGAATTTCAAACACTGAGCGGGTTGTTCATCTCCACGGACGTCACTGAGCCTTCACTGCCCGAGGCGTTGCAGCGGCTCCGCACGGAATTCATCTATTCCAAGACACCCGTCGTCGTGCTGACGAAGCCACGTCACTCTGTGCTCGCGGAAGAGTTGGCCCTCGCCGATGCCTATGTCGAACCGGTCGCCGCTGCCGCGGACGATGCGGGTCTTGAGGCCACCTTCGAGCGCGTCCGTACCCGCACGGGGCAGGCACCGCTTGGCGCCGACCTCGCCCTTTCCGTGGCGTTAGAGGCCGTGGAAACGCTGCGACGGATCGCTGTGGATGGCCGGACCGTCTACGACGTCGGTATCGCTGAGCCCGCATTGATCGCGGTCCTTTCCTCCACAGAGGAGCGGTTGCAGATCCTGGCTGCTTCGGTATTGGCGCTGCTTCCGGCCCCGACGGCCCAGCGGGCGATTGCTTACGTTGCGCTCGACGACGGGAACATCGAGTCGTTGCGGGTGGCTGCGTTTGCTTCGCTGGCCGAGTCCGCCAAGAACAACGGCAACCTGCTGGAGGATCGCCAGATCAACGAGCTGGTGGACATCGCCCGCGACGAGGCGGACCTGACGATCCGCACGGCCGCCAGCCAGACCCTCGGCGCAATTAACCTCACCACCAACGAAGCCAGCGAAATCATCCGAAGCTACTACGGCGGGTAGTGTTCCGCGCGAGACAGAGTCAGGTATGGTCAGGATCGGAGAAGGGCTCCTCAGCCTCTCCCGAACTCTAGCCAGGCGTCAATCCCACGTTTCAACGACGTCGCATCACGCTACGAAGCAGAACGGTGAGTCGTTCGCAGACGAAATTGCGGAAGGTATCGGCGTTGAGACCCCGCACGCGCAACATGGGGCCGCTGAGCAGCTCGCCGTGAACGTCGGGTGTAAAGCGCGCCTCGTGAAACGCGATGGCGTCGGCGGTCACCGTCCCTTGCAGATGTGACCGCCAACCTCCGATGCCGAATTCAAACTTGATCTCGCGTCCTCCTTGGAGGAAGTTGGAGGCATCCATCTGCAATGAGATGCCGGATTGTGAGTATTTCTCCACCAGTTCGACGAAGACGGGTACGAGTTCACTGAGGGTGAGTTCTCGCAATCTCTGGATGGGATCGGCTGAGAATCCCGCATTTCTATCGGCTGTTTGTTCCCGCCGCCCGTCGAGGGCCGAGAGGAGTGAGTCAAGCTCTTCCTCAGGGTTGCGTGTTGGTGGATCGCTCGGAGCGGGCGTTTGCTGGACGAGTTCGCGATAACTGGATGGTACGTGCGGTGCCGTCAATGTTCGACTCCGGTCACGAGTCCCAATGGGGTTTGGCATCTCCCCTAAATCATGTCGGCACCTCCAGTGAAGCGCTTGAGTGACCCGGTCGAAGTGGCGGCAGAAACTCAGTCCCGCCGAGCAGCTTCGCCTGCGCTTCGAGCCGCGCCTGCACCAACGTTTGTGTCGATGCGGCCACGTCTGACCATCAACACCGCCAGCCCCTCGGTTGGATTTGACGCATCGCGCCACGACACCGGAACAAGACTGAGATGGGTTTACTGAAACCTTACGTAATCCAGGCTGGCATCATTGGCACCTGGCAAACTATCCAGGGAGGGGGCGCAGTGTTTTGTCTTATCGGTCCCAAGCGGCGGCGATTGTGGTCTGTGCGCTCGGTTGCGACCGGCTGCCGAACGGAACGTACCTGCCAACCGATTATTGGCTGCCAAACTTGTCCGGTGTGAAGACCGATATTACCCCCGTCGGGCAGTGGTGGCCTTCGATGGGTAGGCAATGCCCTCGGCTTACAACTGAGTAGCGTACACGTGTCTTGGAGCTAATTCCTTGACCGCCACCGCCCTACAAGCCGGTTCGTTCGGGAGGTTCCATTAGTGCGTTTTGGCAAAGCGACGGCAGTGCAATCCGCCGGTGTCCTTAGTGTGTCGGATGACAGCAGCGCCGGCCCCACGCCGTCGGTCCCCGCGCGGTTGCTCTGCCACATCGCACGTTGGGCGCAGCGCCGTTCGGTCTTTCATAACGCGGCAGGTCTGGAACGAACCATCCACGAAGCCAATTACCGCGCATGGCGGTATCGCGAGCTCGGGCAGCAACTCACGTCGTATTTCGACGTCACCGAGATCGAGGGCAAGGATGTATTGGACTTCGGCTGTGGCACCGGGGAAATGTGCACGCTGCTCTCTGCGTACAAACCGAGGAGTCTGATCGGGGTCGATAAGTCCACCGACGCGATCGACCGTGCCACGATATTGGCCAATGCCTCCAAAGTGCTAGATTCATGTCACCATAGATTTGCGTGCAACGGCCGGCAGGAACCACTTCCACTGGAGAGTGAAAGCGTCGATCTGGTCTGCTGCTTTGACGTGATTGAACACATCCCTGACATGCACGCGATGACGCGCGAATGGTGGCGGGTGATGCGACACGGCGCCCGGCTGTGGGTTTGGTGGTCTCCCTGGCGCGGTCCCTACGGTCACCATTTCGAATCGCTGATGCCGATGCCTTGGATTCACCTGTTGTTTCCCGAACGAACACTGTTCGCGGCCTGCGCCAAGCTGTACGAGGACCCCGATTTCGTTCCCCGGATGTGGGATCGTGATCCGATCACCGGGGCAAAAAAGCCCAACAAATGGCGCAATACCCACACCTTTTACCCCGTGCTCAACCAGCTCACCCGCCGCAAGTTTGAGCAGATCGTCCAGGAAGCGGGGCTGACGATCGCACGCCACGAGACGTACGGATTCCGCGGCTCGCGGTCGCGAAGAGCGACTCGCGTGTTGCTGCCCATCCCCTGGCTCGGCGAGTGCTTTGTCTCCTTCTACGTCTACGAGCTGACCAAGCGTTAAGCGGGCTAATTGCTCGTAGACCACCATTCAAGCGAGCCGCGGGCTTGAGCCCGCGCTGATCAAGATCATCATTCAAGCGAACCGCGGGCTTGAGCCCGCGCGGTGCTCCGAAATCAACGTTATTGGGATAGGGATATCCCCGCAGGTTAAAACCTGCGGCTCACTGCCGTGGCACCGGTTTCCAACCGGTGGACGAAAGGTGTACCCCCTGATAGGCTCGCGCCATCATCCAAGACGCGAACGGGGTAGCCGCTAATCCAATGGGCGGGCCTATCCTGCCGGTTGCACGGAGAGAGCTGAACCATGTTCCTACGTCTGCTGCTGTTGTTGACGATCGTTCCGCTTGTGGAGCTGGTGATTCTGTTCCGTCTCGCCGAGCGCTTCAGTTGGGAATGGACCATCGCACTGGTCGTGGTGACCGGTGTACTCGGAGCCTGGCTTGCGCGGCGCGAGGGTCTCAAGGCGTTGGCGCGGATACGGGCTGATCTGGCTGCGGGTGTTGCACCGGCAAGTGCCGTCATGGACGGTGTGTTGATTCTGGCGGCGGGGTTGGTGCTGGTCACGCCCGGCGTTCTGACCGACCTGTGCGGGTTCGCACTGCTTATTCCTCCCATCCGGCGCCGGATCAGGCGGCGCCTCAGCGAAGCGTTCAAGAAGCGGACCGTCGTGATCCACCCCGGTCAACAGGATCCGTTTATCGACGTCAGTGCCACGAGCCGCGACGTTACCGAAGACCAGAATGATGAGCATCATGTCTAGGAGTACGTGTAATGCCGCCATCGCTGGATGAGGCTACCGTCCGCCACGTCGCCCACCTGGCGAGACTCGAGATAAGCGACGAGGAGGTCGCGCGTTTCGCCGAACAGCTATCGAGTATCCTCGGCTACATTGAGAAGCTCAACGAACTCGACACGACCGACGTTCCGCCGACGGCGCACGCGCTGGCGATCAGCAACGTGTTTCGTGAGGATGCCGTCCGCCCATCGTGCGAGGCCGATCGCGCACTGCATAACGCGCCGCAATGCCAGGAGGGTTTCTTCCGCGTTCCCAAGGTACTGGATCAGGAGAGTGCCTAGCCGTGGCACCAATCGGCACAGCCACCGAACTCGCAAGGGCCGTCGCCACCGGGCAACGCTCCGCTGAAGAGGTCGTGAGCGAGTGCCTGAACCACATCGAAGTGTCGGACGGCGACCTGCACACCTTCCTCAGCCACGATCGTAAGCGGGCTCTGTCGTGCGCGCGCCGTATCGACGCTGCGCGGAAGCGCGGTGAGAAGCTCGGTTCGCTGGCCGGTGTGCCCATTGCTGTTAAGGACAACCTCTGCACGACGTTCGGCCCGACCACCTGCGCGTCGAAGATCCTCGAGCCGTTCCATTCCAGGTACGACGCACATGTGGTGGGGCGGTTGGAGGCAGCCGGTGCGATCATCGTCGGCAAGACCAATCTCGACGAGTTTGCGATGGGCAGCAGCACGGAGCACAGTGCGTTCGGTGCGACGCGCAATCCGTGGGACGCGTCGCGTGTGGCCGGTGGCTCATCCGGCGGATCGGCGGCGGCTGTCGCGGCGAGGATGGTTCCCGCGGCGCTGGGCAGCGACACCGGCGGTTCCATTCGACAGCCGGCCTCTTTCTGTGGTGTGGTCGGTTTGAAGCCGAGTTACGGGCGTGTGTCACGCTACGGGCTTGTGGCGTTCGGCAGCAGTCTCGATCAAGTCGGCCCGATCGCGACCGACGTGCATGATGTGGCTTTGCTACTCGGGATGATCGCGGGCCACGACGAACGCGACTCCACCAGCGTCAACGCGCCGGTACCGGATTACGTGGCCGCACTCGATCGACCGCTCAAAGGCGTCCGCATCGGGGTAAGCACGTGGCACCAGTTTTCAACCGGTGATTCGGGGCTCGACCAAACGGTGTACGATGCCGTTCAGGCCGCCGTCGACCAGCTCCAACGCGAGGGCGCCGAGATCGTTTCAATCGATCTTCCGCACATGGCCTACGCCGTGGCCTGCTATTACATCATCGCTCCGGCCGAGGCATCGAGTAATCTCGCCCGTTACGACGGCGTTCACTACGGATACCGAACCGCGCACCCGAAAGACATCATCGACTTGTATTCCTCGTCGCGTGGTGAAGGTTTCGGGGCGGAGGTCAAGCGCCGGATCATGCTCGGTACGTATGCCTTATCGAGCGGCTATTACGATGCGTATTACCTTACGGCGCTGAAGGTGCGAACGCTGATCAAACGGGATTTCGATGAAGCCTTTAAGCGTGTTGACGTCATTGCGTCACCGGTTGCACCGACGACGGCGTTTCGGATCGGCGAGAAGACCGAAGACCCGCTGGCGATGTATCTGAGTGACATCTACACGATCTCCGCCAATCTCGCCGGGATTTGTGCCATCAGCCTGCCGTGCGGATTTGATGAGGAAGGATTGCCCATCGGGCTTCAACTTATGGGGCCGGCCTTCGGTGAGGAGAAGCTTCTGTCGGTGGCACATCAGTATCAGCTTTGCACGGATCACCACAGGAGAGCTCCGCTGGAAGGATGAAGGGTGAAGGATGAGGGATGAAGGATGAAGGATGAATCAGCCAGGTTGATTCTCGCCTCATCATGATGCTTAAGGCTCGCTACATCGTTCCTGTCGACCGCTCGGTTATCGAGAACGGGGCGGTCGCGATCGACCAGGGTTGGATCACAGCAGTCGGGCCCGCGCGCAAGGTTTCCGCGCAGACAATCACCGATTATGGCGACGCCGTGATCCTCCCCGGTTTCGTCAACGCTCACACGCACCTTGAATTAAGTATGCTGGCCGGTCGAATCCCGCCCGGCCCGGATTTTGTCGGCTGGTTGCGGGAATTGACGGAGACGGTCAGCACGGAGTCCACGACACGCGAACCCGTGCATGAGGCCGTGCGCGCGGGGATCGCTCAATTGCTCGCCTCCGGTGTGACGATGGTCGGCGACATCACGCGTCTTCCGTGGTGGACGCGTGAGGCCTTGTCGGCGTCGCCACTGAGCGGCGTATCCTTCGGTGAAGTGATTGCGATCGGAACGCGCAGGCATTTGCTTCGCGAACGCCTCGACGCTGCGGGTGACACGGCGTGGCAAAACGAGCGAATGCGAACCGGCATTTCGCCGCATACTCCGTACACGGTCGAGCCCGAGGCCATGCGCGCCTGCGCACAGCGGGCCCGTTCGGTCGGCGCGCCGCTGTGCATCCATTTAGCTGAGACAGCCGACGAAGAACGCTTCACCCGGTCGTGTGAAGGCCCGCTTGCGGACTATCTCCGCGCGGTCGGTATCTGGGACGCTTCGATACCATCCGGCGGTTGCGGCCCCGTCGAGCTGGCGGCGCGTACGGGGTTACTTGGGAGACAGACGGTCATCGCACACGCGAACTACGTGACCGATGACGACATTGATCGAATCGCAGCCAGCGGTGCGAGCGTCGCCTATTGTCCGCGTACACACCATGCGTTTGAACATCCGCCTCACCGGTTTCGCGACATGCTCGCCGCTGGCATCAACGTCTGCATCGGTACCGATAGCCTGGCGTCGAGCCCGTCCCTGTCAATCCTCGGTGAGCTGCGTTTCCTGCGGCGCGAGCACCCCGATCTGGCCGCAGATGACCTGATCGCGATGGCCACGCTCCGCGGTGCTCGTGCGTTGGGTTTCCAGGATCAATTCGGTTCCCTCGCGGTGGGCAAGAGCGCGGACCTAGTGGTGATTCCACTTGACGACCCGGTTTCCGCCGCCGGATGGGCATCCATCCTTGAATCCACACAACCACCCGGGGCAGTGTATGTGTCAGGGCAGTTGCACTACAGTGATAGCTGTTGAATCCCGTATTGGGAATCTCCGCTTTTCCAAGTCACGGAGGGACGAAAGAGACCAGGGGGTGCCCCATCCTTCGCTCCCCAGTCTGCGCACGTTACCATGCAACGCACAAGGCGAAGGGTGGGGGACCGATCCGATTGTCGATTGGAAATTGAGGATTGCCGATTATTGGCGTCCCACCTCTCGGGTTCCAATCCCCAATCCCCAATCCCCAATCGTCAATCGTCAATCGCGTCGTATGGATGGGGCGGGATACCCTCGCGTCTCTCGTATCGTGCCATCCACGCATACATCCACAGACTGCCCAGGGACAATGCTATGGCGATGAGCCACACCGACCAACCGATCGTCTGGTAGAGCCACATCCCGGCGAGGGGCGCGATCAAACCACGCAGCCCGATCAGTGACACGTGGATGCCCATATAGATCTCCGCCTCTTCGGGCCGGGCGAAGTGCAGGTGACCCAGCGTGTGGGCGAGCGCACCGCCGCCCAGCCCCAATCCCTGAAGGATCGCCCGCACGGCAAACAGGGCAACAGCTAACGGCAAAAACGTCGCTCCGAGCCCCTCAGACGCTTCGGCAACGAGCGTGGCGGCCAGCCCGAAACCCATGCACAGGTTCCAGCAGGCCACGTTGACCACACGAAACCGAACCACGCCGATTCGATCAAAAAGCCGTGCCCAACGCCCGATGCTTGCAAGCATGACCAACCGTTGTGTGGCCTGAATCAGACCGGTGGCGATCCAGAACCCCCAGGCATCGCCGAGCTGCAGGTCCTGTGTGACAATCGCTACCACGACCGCGATGGTCATCAGGTTCGCGACGCCAGTTAGCATTTGCGCGAAGCAATATTGTGTGAAACGCCGATCGTCCCGAAGCACGCGAACCATCTGGCGAAATACATGACCTGGCGACAGTAGCGCTGTCAGGCTGAACGGCTCGGCCAGGCCCGCCCGTAGATCGCCGTCGGACCTCGGTCCACGATGTGTTCGCAGCTCACTTCGTTCGCCGCGGATGTGAATCCGTGACAGCACCAACACGCTTAGTAAACCAAAGAGGGCAACACATGGAAATAGGTACCGGTAGCTCGTTGGGTCGATGTCGCAGATTCCCGCAGCCACCAGGACGGTTCCATTACTGGTCACGAGGCGTACCGCTTGCAGCCGAGCGGTGATCCGGGCGCGCGCCGTGTGTGGGTAGTTCGACTTCCAAACGGCTGAACGCACCGTCACCACGCCGGCAAGCAGTATCTGGGCGGCCGCCATTTGACAGAGAAACCAGATGGCACCGGCCGGGGAGGTCGGAATGGCGCCAACGACTCCCGTGCACAGCGACGTCCCCGCCGCGAAAAGCATGAACAACCTTATCTTGGGTCGGCCGATGCAGAGCATTCCCCAGATTAGACTGAACATATAAGCTGCCACCGGGGTCGTCGTGGCGATGGCGATCAGTAACGGGCTACCGTGAAACGTCTTCGCGACGACGACGCTGGCGAACATACCCTCGACCAGGCCGGCCAGCATGCTCCACGGCATGATATGCTTGAATTCGTAGTAGTAGTTTCGCCGCGTCAGAAACGGCAGCGTGCGTACACCCAACAGGTCCAACAGTCGTGTCCTTTCGGCCAGGCAAAGCGAGCCCACCAACCTAAGCCGATGTGCGCGAAGGTGCAACACCGTGCGGAAAAAAGGTGTCAGGATGATTTTTTCGAGACTACAAGACGCGTTGCGACGCCTCAGCGGACAACCGCGCCATTTAGATCTGCAAAAGCAATGAAGAAAAAATCATCCTGACACCTTTTTTCTTCGAGTTTGCGGGCGGCGGCCTGGAGGTCTACCATAGCCAGGGACATGGCCTCACTCTTCGACGCACGACGTTACCTGACCAATTTTGACTCGAATCGGACGGGCCACGTGCTTACCGATACGCTGGTTATCGGAAGCGGTGTGGCCGGGGCGCGAGCGGCGATCGAGGCGGCCCGGTACGGGCTCGTCACAATGCTGACCAAGAGCACCTTCGAGGAATCCTGCACGAACTACGCCCAGGGTGGCATTGCGGCTGCGCTCAGTGATGACGATTCTCCGGAATCGCACCTCGCCGACACGATGCGCGTCGGGTGCGGGCTTAACCGCACCGATGCCGTAGAACTCCTGGTGAGCGACGGCCCGCGTTGCATCGAAGAGCTCATTGCCTGGGGCTTCGAACTCGACCGCGTTGATGGCGAATTAGCGCTCGCCAGAGAAGGGGGCCATTCCGTCAACCGAATCGTTCACGCTCGCGGCGATCAGACGGGGCGCGAGTTGGCGAAGGTGCTCAAGCGGCGTGTTCAGGAGACGGAAAACGTACGGGTTTTCGAGAACTGTTTTTTGATCGACTTCATCACGCTCGACGGGGCGTGCGTCGGTGCGGTGGCGTTCCATGAGCGGCACGGTCACCAACTTATATGGGCCAAGCAGACCATCCTCGCCTCCGGAGGCTGCGGACGTATCTGGCGCGAAACAACCAATCCATCAGTGGCGACGGGCGATGGTATCGCTGCCGCCTACCGCGCAGGGGCGAGGCTGTGCGACATGGAGATGATGCAGTTCCACCCGACCACGCTCTATGTAGCCGGCGCGGGACGGACGCTGATCTCCGAAGCCGTTCGTGGCGAGGGCGCATACCTGGTGGATCACGCAGGCCGCCGTTTCATGCCCCGTTACCACGCCGATGCGGAGTTGGCCCCACGGGATGTTGTGAGCCGTGCCGTCCACCAGCACCTTTTGGAAACCCAATCCAATTGCGTGTACCTAGATGTGCGGCATCTGAAGGGCTTTCGAGAGCGCTTTCCCCACATTGCCCGGTTATGCGCCGACTTCAAGATCGACGTCACGTTTGACTTAATCCCAGTCCGCCCCAGCGCCCATTACATGATCGGCGGAGTCGATGTACAGCTCGACGGCTCCAGCTCTATCAATGGACTGATCTGTTGCGGCGAGGCCGCCTGTACCGGTGTTCATGGGGCGAACCGATTGGCGAGCAACTCGCTGCTGGAGGGGCTGGTCTTCGGGAAGCTCGCTGGGGAAACCGCAGGCCGAAAAGCCGCCGCCGCGCCGAATTCCGCGCCGGTTCGCCGTGTGGCCAGCCAGAACCCGCCGTCGTCGCGCACGCCGCTCGACTTGCCGGACATCCGCAACTCGCTCCACAGCGTGATGTGGCGTAACATTGGAATCGTCCGCCGCGAAGACCGGCTCCGCGAGACGTGCGATATTCTCGATTTCTGGGCCCACTACACCCTCGACAAAACCTTCGACGACGTCCGAGGATGGGAGACGCAAAGCGAACTGACCGTGGCGCGGCTCATCGCCACCTGCGCGTTGGAACGTACGGAGTCCGTCGGTGTCCACTATCGTAGCGACGCACCTGATAGCACTGAGACATCGCCGTACCACGTCGCGGTCACGCGTCACGACGAGGGGACAACACCCCGGCGGATCGAGGCATCAGGCGGGTAACGCAACTGGGGGCGGTTCCACCGGAATCCTACATAACCCCCTCCCTGGTCGGATACGGCACGGCAGAACTCCGCGGCGTTTGCGATCTAAAAAAAGCGCTAATCCGTCTCAAGAAAGTTTTATGCCAGCGTCGATACCATAGTTGCCTAGATCACCCAGAACACGCAGCTTAACAGAAACAGGTAATCTTAGGCGATTTAGCTGAGAGGTTAACAGCTCGAAGTTATCGGGTTGGAAACCCGACACCGCAGACGATGCGCTGGATCGCTTCCAGGATTGGGCAGGAGGCCCTTCCCCTCGCGGGCCTCCTGGGTTCAGTCCATGCGTAGGGAGCGCGCCGATGCCGTCATCCACGCATGTGGACGATTACCTGACCCCCCTCTTGGCCGGTAACCGGGTCGCCTGTCGCAAACGTGTCATGGACCAAATAGCCAAGACCGACGACCCCACCAGCGTTTATCATGACCTGTTATGGCCCGCGATGGAGTGGGTTGACAAGCTCTACCGCACCGATCGGATCAACACGGCGTCGGAGAGTATGGCGACGCGGATCAACCGGTCCATCGCCGACCAGCTCCAGCTCAGCCTCATTCCCTGTAAGTCAAATAGCAAGCGAATCGTCGTTACCTGCGCGCCGGGCGAACCGGAGGAACTGGGTGCCCAGATGTGCGCCGACTTGTTCGAGGCGAGGGGGTGGGATGTCTACTTCCTCGGCGGCGGTGTTCCGAACGATGAGACGCTCAGCCTCGTGGGTCAGCTTCAGCCCGATATTCTCCTGATCTTCGGCACACAACCCGCCGGAGTGCCAGGCGTTCGGCAGTTGATTGATCTGATCCGCGAAATCGGAATCAACCCCACGATGAACATCATGGTGTCCGGCGGTGTGTTCAATCGCGCGGACGGCCTGTGGAAAGAGGTCAATGCGGATCTGATTGCGAAGACGGCGCGGGAGGCGATCCCGATTGCCGAAGCGGCTGAGCCGAGGACACCGGAGCCGCCAAGAACCGGCGTACCCAAGAAGCGCCGTCGCCGGCGCCGTCCCCCGCTGCTGAGCACACCGGATCCAGGCTAGTCTATGGGCGTTTTGCGTCGCTTCCGAACGGCTAGTTCGGGGGCCTCCTTGATGCAGGTCCAAAGGATCTCCAAGGACATACCGAGCAGCCGCCAGGCCCCTCGAACGAGGCTTCCGCGCAGCTCCCCCACATCCGGATATCCGTTATCGTCGGGTCTTGCCGACTCCCAGCCGTGAAACAGCCGGCCCCACTTGCTGTCCATTGCCTGCTGGACATGCGTCCTTCCACGGAGCGGATACCAGAACATATCGTGGTAGAGCACGCTTGCGATGTACGCCCACGGCGCCAGCCAAGTCTTCAGCGACCATTCAAGGAACTTGTTGAGCCAACCCCAATAAATCAGGTGCTGCATCCTGGCCGCGAAAGTCATCTGCTTGAAGGGCCCGACGAAGTGCCAGTTCTCCGCGGCGACGGCCTTATCGCCTATGATCTCGATCTCGCGTGGGTCGCCGCAGCCTAACCCGCGCTCGTGGGCAAGCCGGATGAACTTCACGTCGCCGAGCGGATCGAACCCCATCAATTTTGCCGCGATCGCGTCGATTGCCACTTGATCGCTCGAGGCGAGCAGCACATTCTTCACATAGGGCGTCATACAGCGCGGGCCGGGGCCGTCGCCCGCAAACGTGCCGTCCATCACCGCAAAAACACCCGTATGAATCTTCTTCTGGATCATGAGCAGATCGACGAGCGTTTCATGAATTACGGGGTGGGTCCAGTGGCGATGTTCGTTGAGCAGGCCGCCGAAGGCGTTCTTCATGGCGCCGGTCATGGTGGTGAACACGTGCGTCTTGACCGTCGGCAGATGGATGATGTTCTCGCCGACAAACCGCTTCGGAATGGAAAACCCGTTCGGGTAGACCTGCTTGAGACAGAGAAACTCGTCAACGAGATCGCCCACGGCCTCTCGAATGGGCACCCATTCAATACCCGGCTCGTAGAGGTGAATGTTGCGCAGGCCATGCGCCTCAACCACGCCGAGCTGCTTGTTCTCGCGCTCGCCGAGCCGGGCGTCGATCACGACGGTTCGATTGTGGCACGCGTGGATCAGATTCGGATCGTACCCGTCGCGCTTCATCGCCCGGATGACACCCTCCAACTGCCACGGCGTCGTCGAACTGCCGGGGTAGAAGAAATGCCAACTGATGTTCACCTTGAGCGCGGTGTCCACACCCTTTTTGATGACGTCCTGATACCCGGCCAGGTTTATCACCCGGTGATAATCCAGAAGCACTGTCTCGGGGGATGTGCGAACAACGGCGACTTTGGGATGACTCATTGACTACCTCTACCTGCGATCGTTCTGTGTCATCTAAATGATCTCTTGAGTCAACCGAATCCACCCGCGAGACGATCACCACGCCCCGACGAGGCCCTCCAGCCCCTCCGGGCCGAACAACACCACTTGATACGCGATGACGAGGGCGACGGCCGCCCAAAGAAGAACCGCCGCCAGCAACGGTCTATCCCGCAGAACAATCTCGGTGGGCCCGGCGTACACCCCCAGTTCCGTAAGCATCGCATAGCGAAAGATACCGTATACAACGAGCGGCAGTGTATAAAACAGATGTTCTTTATGGAAAGGGGCTGGGTGCCCGCTTGTATCCATCGTGTAGAGTAGAAAAGTGATCACCGCGATCCCGGCTGATACCGTAATCAAGTGGTTGAGCAGGTCCGGCGTATAGCGCAGCAGTGTGCGACGGTGCTGGCCCGCCTCGTTCACGTCGGCGATCATGGCCAGCTCGCACCGCCGCTTGCCGAACCCCATGAACAGACAAAGCGTGAACACGCAAGCGATCAGCCATTCGGAAGTTCCGACACCCACCGCAAGCGACCCGCTCCACGCACGCAGCACAAACCCCACCGAAACAATGATCACGTCAAGGATCACCCGTTCCTTCAGCGCCGCCGAATAGGCAAGGGTCATCGCAAAGTAGAGCAGAAGGACGGCGGTGACCCGCCCACTCAACAGCAGCGTGGCGATGATCGCCGAGGCCGCAACGAGAAAACAAGCGATCCCCAACGCCAGCGGCGGTCGAATCACACCGCGGGCGACGGGCCGATTCCGTTTGGTCGGATGCCTGGCGTCGGCGCGACGATCCAGCACATCGTTGATCGCATAGGACGCGCTCGCAACCAGGCAGAATGCGAAGAAAGCGACAACGGCCTGCCCGAATGAAACGGCCGAGGACAACCTCAAAGCGGCTGCGGGGCCGGCAAACACGACGATGTTCTTCACCCACTGCGCGGGACGAAGCAGCTCGATGTAGTCGCGCAGCGTTACGGACGCCTGATCCGACGTAATGTCTTTAACGCGCTCCAACGCAGGAACCTTCCCGTCTTCCACTGGCTCTGCCCGGCGACAGCCATCGCCGACCATCAGGCATTATAGGACACACGGTGATGCAGAAAAAAGGTGTCAGGATGATTTTTTCTTCATTGCTTTTGCAGATCTAAATGGCGCGGTTGTCCGCTCAGGCGCCGCAACGCGTCTTGTAGTCTCGAAAAAAAATCATCCTGACACCTTTTTTCTTTCAGAACGAGTGGCGTTGGCCATTTTGGACGTACGCCGGAGAAACCGGTAAAGTTCGGCAGTGACGCTGTGCCGAGAATCCTTTCTCGGCATTCCGGAAGGGACCGAGAAGGGATTCTCGGTCCAGCGACAGGAAACCAGTACAGTTCGGCGGTGGCTACAGGCGTTGCGTAAGGTACTGTCAGTCCCTTGCCGCCTGCAAGCGATCGGGTGCATGCTTCGTTCGCGTAGCATCGATGCAAACGTCCAGAATGAACGACCGGAAGCACAAGGCCGTCGTTTTGCTTTCAGGTGGAATCGACTCCGCCACCACAGCCGCCGTAGCGCGGGAGCAGGGATTCGATGTCTACGCGCTGACGGTCCGGTATGGCCAGCGTCATGCGATCGAAGTGGAAGCGGCCGCCCGCGTCGCGAAGGTCTTGAAAGCGACGCAGCACGTCTTTCAGACGAGCGACCTGCGTGCGTTCGGTGGATCGGCCCTGACCGATTCGATCGAGGTTCCCAAGTCCGCGAGCGCTTCTCACATCGGCGTCGGCATCCCGGTGACCTATGTCCCGGCGCGCAACACGATCTTTCTATCGCTCGCTCTGGCGTACGCTGAGACAATCGGGTCGGCGGATATCTTTATCGGTGTCAACGCCATCGACTATTCCGGCTACCCGGACTGCCGGCTCGAATTCGCCCGCAGCTTTGAGCAACTCGCGAACCTGGCGACCAGGGCCGGCGTCGAGGGTGCACGATTCAAGGTTCACACCCCGCTCATCACGATGTCGAAGGCGGACATCATTTGCGAGGGTCACCGCCTTGGCATTGACTTCGGGCTGACCCATAGCTGTTATGACCCGACGTCGGAAGGTCTCGCCTGCGGCCTCTGCGATAGCTGCCTGCTGCGCAGGCAAGGTTTTGAACAGGCGGGCATACCGGACCCGACGCGCTATGCGCCGTCACCACCGGATGGTGGGTGACATACTCCTGGAGGCACAGACGATGATTAGGGTGGTAGACGAGAAAAGGGGTCTGGCCCCAATGGCACTGCTTTGAACGCTTGGTGGAAGTAGCGGCCCTTCCCTCCCGGCGGATCGGTCCTTGTCTCGCTTGATTCCGATCCGTGGCAGGCTTCGCCTTCAGGGGACAGGCTCGCCTCGGGAAAAGTTCCAGCTGAGTCGAAACCTCTCATTCAACAAGTCCACCAAGACATCTCGGACGCACCCCCCCGCCAACCCAAAGTGTCATGCCCCGCTCAACGGGCGCGTACTCGGCTCATCTGCTCTGTGTGGGATTCCAGCCACTTGATCTTCCGCCTGACCATCTGCAGGATGCGGTAGCCCGCCCATCGCCCGAACGACCCGGTCTCCGCGATCGGCGCCACACATTCCGCGATGAGCGCCTCGATCATCAGGTCGGGAATACAGGACCATTCTCGGTCCGTAAGCGGGGTGAGCGATTCATAGCCGGACAGAAACGCATGGAACCGCTCCTCATCGAGATAGTCCGGCCACTTCGCTGGATCACCAGTAGCAACCATCGAGAATTGCAACGCGCCGTTGGCCACATCCACCCCGCGGCGGGAACGGCGCAGCGTGTCGTAGTCGATGACCGCCACTACCTTATCATCCCGGAACAGGAGGTTCCCCGGATGCCAATCCGAATGAATCAGTCGCTCCGGCCATGACGATACCCCGACGCGATTGGCGGACGCCGCCGCGCGATCGTAAGCCTCCAAAACGAACTGAATGAGCGTGGCGAGTTCAGCCTCATCCCCCGTAAAGCTGTCGTGCGAACTGAGGGTCGAGCCGATGGCACACAACCCCGTTCGTACGCCCGGCGCGTCGTGGTAGTCGCCGTATGGCATTGGAAGCCTTGAATCGTCCACGAAACCATCCGTCAGCTCGTGGAACCGTGCGAGCAAGATCCCCGCATCGTACGTCTCCGCCGCCGCCTGCCGGTAGGGATGCCCCGTGATGAACTCGAACAACTCATAGACGTGGTCCCGGATTTGCAAGAACTCCTGGTCGCGGTCGCGAGTCGGAATCAACTTGGGCACGGGAAACCCGGCGTTTGCAAGACGCTCTTGGACCCAATGCGTAAAACGGACCCGATCCGGCTGCGCGCGCGCCACCGGGCGCCGCTTCAGCAGGAACTTGCCCCGCCGGCAGACGATGCCGACCTTCGGGTTCCGGCGCGAGCCCCGCAGAAATTCCGTGATCGACTCGATCACGCCGAGATCATAGTGGCTTAGAACCACCGCCAGCTCGGCGGCATCGAACGTCGCTCGCTCTTGAGGCCGCAAAAGTGACTCTCTCTGATCGCCCTGGTGGACAGTCCGGCTACGCAAGCTAGGATGATAGCGTGCGGTCTGCAAACGTCAAAGGAACGGTTTGGCTTACACGCTGTGCCGAGAATCTTTTCTCGGCACCTGCCAGAGGACCAAGAAGGGATTTTTGGCACAGCGAACACGGTCATACGAGGTGTTCAACACCATGAATCGAGAGAAAGCCTGGGAAATCCTGAACGAATACACGAAGACCCCCGCCCTCATCCGCCACGCGCTGTGTGTGGAAGCGGCCATGCGTCACTATGCGAGGCTCAGCGGAGCGAACGAAGAGCAGTGGGGCATTGCCGGCCTGCTGCACGATTTCGACTATGAGCGCTGGCCCGAGCCGCCGGAGCACACCCGCGAGGGGGCGAAGATCCTGCGCGAGGCGGGTTTCGACGAGGAAATCGTCGGTACGGTCCTGGCCCACGTACCCTGGAACCTCGACGACTGCCCGCGCGACCGCCCCATTCGCAAGACTATTTATGCCGTCGATGAACTTTGCGGCTTCCTCTACGCAGCGGCGCTTGTGCGCCCCGAGCGCCTTACCGGCATGAAACCCAAGAGTATCATAAAGAAGATGAAGCAGAAGGCCTTTGCAGCCGCCGTCTCGCGCGAGGACATCCACGCCGGGGCGGAGCTGCTCGATTTACCGCTGGCCGATCACGTTGCGAATTGCATCGAGGCCTTGCAGACCATTGCTGCCGAACTCGACCTCCTGCCGCCGGGCCAGCCGGGCCAACAAGATTAGTGCAGCAGGTGGGTCTGGGACTCACCCTACGCCGCTCCAAAAGTATTGATGGCCCAAGATTACAAGCACATAGCGAGTCCACCCGGTGACAGGACCTCGAGCTCTCTCCTGCCGCCCTATTCGGATGGCGAGTCGATCACGAAGTCATCGTCATCGTTCCTGGAGATCATGCGAGCGATAGCGCTGGAAGGGTCGACCCCAACAAGCGGACGAAACGCCGTGACATTTCCACCTCCGATTTCGAGGGTGTCACAACCGGTAATACCAACCAAAGACACAACAAGAAGACATGCACAGCACGTGGCAACAGCAACCCTGATTCCCCTCGGAGCTTCCATCTGCAAACCCCCCAAAGCAGCCCGATACGGGCTGCAAACCACAAACAGCAGAAAGGACGGAGATGGCAGGTGCCAATCCAGGAACCCACAATCCCCCCGACGGTCATACACGGCCCCGGCGTATCCGGGTCAGCCTGAAACATAGCATCCAATTCAAATGCTGTGCGTGCCAACGATGCTGAGAAAATAGGTAAAGTGCCATAAGGAGGTGATTCAGTGTGCCACCTCGTGACATCTTACCGGACTTGATGTGTGGGCCGCGTGGTCGGGACCGATAACGTGTCGGCAGAGAAGTGCAAGCTACAGATCATAGGTTCCCGCTGTGGGCTACACCGAAGTAACATTGCGTCACCAGCGAATCATGACTGCGGTGGCATCGTCATCGAAGACGGTGGTCCCGGCGTGTTCCTCCAGCGAGCAAAACAGCGCCGCAATCTCGTCTTCGCCTACCGGCACTTCCCGCAGACACTGCTGTATTCCGCTGATCCCGAAGCGCCGAGGTTGATCGGCTTCGCCCGGAGATTGTGTATCATCGGCAGCTTCGATTTGTGCCTCGCCTGCATGCTGCTCCACGAGACCGTCACTTACGATGAGTGTTCGCATTCCGGGAGTCAATGCCGTGGTATGTGCCCGATACTCGACATTTGGCTTGACCCCGACGGCCAGGTTGTCATCCGGCGGTTGCAACTCCCATCTGCCGCCGGCCAATCCGGTCATGACGTATCCGTGGCCCGCGGACACGTAGGTTAGCAGTCGCTTCGTCGCGTCGAAGATACCGAGCCAGAGCTTCAGCGAACTCACGTGCGCGATACGAGAATGGTAAAGGCGGTTAATTCGCGTCACGGCCACGGCAGGGTCTCCGTGCTCCTCGAGACAGGCATGAAGGAACCCCTGAGAAGCGCTTACCAGTATGGATACCGGTATCCCTGTCCCGCCGACGTCACCGAACACGACGGCAATTCGCTGTGCGTCGAGAGGAACGATATCGAAGAAATCTCCCCCGATACGGTGTCCCTGCCTGGTTTCGCCAACGCACATGAAGGGGCCGAGCTGAATCTCGCGCTGCGGCCGGAGCCACCGCTGCGCTTCAGCGACTGCGCGGAGTTCCACCTCCATCCGCTCTTGCCGCCGCTCAATGTCAATCCGCATGAGGTTCGCCATCCCCATGGCCGCCAAACGCGCCGCCGCAAGCGGAACACCTCTCGCACTTTCCGCCAGTTGCCGGCGGCGCGCATCGTTCACCGGCCTGTCAAGGTAGATAAACCCCACAAGCGTTGACTCAACTGTGATCGGAACACACAGGGCCGTTACATCTCCCGTCCCCGATCGGTCGGACACATCCGCTTTGGTGGCCGCAGCTTGGCGAAGGCACACAGAGTTGCCCGTAGCGGCCTCGCGTATCAGCGAACGGCTCGGCTTGGGAGCCGGATGTTCAGCAGAATCGTGTTCACGCCAAGCGACAACCTCGACCACGTCCTCGTCGGTCATCGGCCGCAGGAAAGCCGCTCGGGTGAATCCGGAGCCGGAAGTAACCACATCCAGCACCGCCTCCGCGACCTCGGCTTCACTACGGGAGGTATGGATCCGCTCCGAACACCGGTGAAGCACCTGCAGCTCTTGAAGCGACAGTGTCTCCTTGGTCGCAGGCTCGATCCTGGAAAGAACAGTCCCGACCAATCCGGCATCGTCGATCGTGGCCAAGGTTGTTTCCGGCCTCGACGGACTGGTCCTATCAGCGACCAACAGGGTCCACGGCCCGATCACGATCAGGTCTCCAGCGCGTAAGTGATACTGACGATTGAGCCTAAGGCGCACCCCGTTGAGCCATGTACCCTGCGTGCTGCCCAGATCGTCAAGCAGCCACTCGCCTTCACTCGGATCGGAGGCCCAGTGTGCCGGACGAAAGGAGAGTCTGCTTTGCTCGCGAGAAACCGCGGGATCGTTCAGTTGCAGCGTATTGGTCGATCGGCGACCTATGGTCAGCGGCCCGGGTGGTTGGAGCCTGAAGGATACAGCCGTCGGCCCTGATGCGGCTCGCAGCTCCAGATCAGTCCGCGGCGTCGTTTTCGCGTCCATTCCTATCCAGCCTACTTTGATACCGTTAAACTGCGCAACCCCGCGCCTGGCCGTCAGCCGTCATCTCTAAAACACAGAATGCACAGGGGCCGACCGGACGAAGCTGACTTGAACACCTATAATGCTTTGGACGGTCATAGGCAAGGTTTGCAGCAGGCACGTTAGTGAACAGAGAGATCAGCTTGGCCTCTCCGCACTCTGATCGCGTGAAGTCATCACTTGACACGCACGCACCGACACAACCTATGACGGGGGGCGACCCGGTCAGCATTCCACCAGCCCTGCGCATCAGCTCCTACAGGATTGTCGACGCTCTGGGCGAAGGGAGCATGGGCGTCGTCTACCGCGCGGAACAGGACAACCCCCACCGCGTCGTCGCGCTGAAGGTCCTCAGGGCCGGAGGCGCCTCCACGCGGGCCCTGAAGCGATTTGAACACGAGGCACAGGTGCTCGGGCGATTGCAGCACCCAGGCATCGCGCAAATCTTTGAGGCCGGCACCGCGGACACGGGGTACGGCCCTCAGCCCTTCTTCGCAATGGAGCTGATCAAGGGCATGCCGCTCAATGAATACGCTGATAATAATCGGCTCAGCGTCCGCCAACGTCTCGCACTGCTGGTCAGGGTATGTGAAGGCGTACAGCATGCCCACCAGAAAGGTATCATCCATCGCGACCTCAAACCAGGTAATATCCTGGTGGACGAAACCGGCCAGCCGAAGATCCTTGATTTCGGAATCGCCCTCGCGACCGACCAGGACATCCAAGCCACAACCTCGGCAACCGATCTGCGTGAGTGGGGGGGTACCATACCCTACATGAGCTTCGAGCAGGTCAAAGGTGATCCCCATGACCTCGACACTCGAACCGACGTGTACGCGCTGGGCGTCATCGGGTTCCAATTGCTGGCCGGCTGCCTGCCGTACGACTTGAAGGGTAAGACCGTTCCCGAGGCGGCTCGGATCATCGAGGAACAAGAACCCAGGCCGCTCGGTACGATCAACCGAGCGGTCCGCGGGGACGTCGAGACCATCATCGGCAAGGCGCTTCAAAAGGACAAGGCGCGCCGCTACCAGTCCGCGTCCGACTTGGCCACCGACATCAAGCGGTTCTTGTCTGACCAGCCCATCCTCGCGCGTCCGCCGAGCACCTGGTATCAGTTCAGAAAGTTCGCCAGGCGCAACAGAGCGCTCGTCGGCGGTGTCGCGGGGATGTTCGTCATGTTGTTGGCCGCAATCGTAGGAACAAGCGTGGGAATGAAAAGGGCCGTGGAGGCGCGAGAGAAAGCCACGGCCATCAGTATGTTCCTGGACGAGATGCTCGCTTCACCCGACCCGACGAACCCCCGAGGCAAGGACGTTACCTTCCTGCAGGTGCTCGATGAGTTTACCAGTAAAACCGAGGAAGGCTCGTTGGGAGATCAACCCGAGGTTGAGGCAGCCGTGCGTGTTACGCTTGGCAAGACCTATCGCAGCCTCGCTCTCTTTGAGAAGGCTGAAAATCACCTGGCCTCGGCCATGGCAATCAACCTTGAATCGCTAGGCGCCGAACATCCGCAGACACTCACGTCGATGAACGAGTTGGCCATGGTGCTTGAGGCTCGAGGCGAACTGTCTGAGGCGGAGCAGCTCTACAAGAAAACCCTGGAGACCCAACGCCGTGTCCTCGGTGACGAGCATCCGGAGACTTTAGACACCGTGCATAACCTGGCCGGCCTGTACAAAACGCTCGGGAAGCTCTCCGAGGCCGAGTCCCTCTATCGCCGTACACTCGCGATTAACCGCCGGGTGCTTGGCGATGAGCACAAGTATACGCTGGCCCTTAAGAATAACCTGGCACACCTTCTCAAAGCCCAGGGGAAACTCCCGGAGGCAGAGCAACTATACAGGCAGACGCTAGAGAGCCGGCGCCGCATACTGGGCGGGGATCATCCCGCCACGCTAACCACCATGAACAATCTCGCCGCGCTGCTCCGGGAGCAGGGCAAGCTGGCCGAGGCTGAGCAGCTCTATGGGCAGACGCTGGAGAGCCGGCGCCGCAAACTAGGCGAGGATCACTCCGCTACGCTAACCACCATGAACAACCTCGCCGCGTTGCTCCGGGCGCAGGATAAACTGGCCGAGGCTGAGAGACTTTACCGTGACACTACCGAAGCACTTCGCCGCAAACTCGGAGACCAGCACCGTAATACTCTCACCTCCATGCACAACCTTGCAATCGTGCTTTACCAGCAAGAGAAACTGGCCGAGGCGGAGAAGCTCTATCGTGAGACGAGCGAACTCTTCCAAACCAAGTTCGGCGACCGTCATCCAAGTACGTTGACCATGAGATTCAGCTTGGCGGTTTTGCTCGCCGACAAGGGCGATTACACGCAGGCGGAGTCCCTTCACCGACAGATACTTGAGCTACGCCGTGAAGTGCTACCGAAAGGACATCCCGACATTGCCAGTTCGTTGTACCGGTTGGGCAGCCTCCTGTTGGACCGCGGTGATCCCGCCGGTTCCGAACCGCTGCTGCGCGAGTGCGTGGCCATACGCAGCCGTGCGTTTGCCGCCGATGACTGGCGAACGGCCAACGCCAATAGTGCCCTCGGTGCTTGCTTGAATTCACTAAAGCGCTTCGAAGAAGCCGAGCCGCTGCTCCTGCAGAGCTATCCCAATATCAAGGCCAAGCACGGCGAGTCGGATAAGCGAACGAGAAAAGCCCTTCAGCGCATTATCGATCTCTACGTTGGATGGGGTAAGACGGACAAAGCAGCCGAATTCCGCGCGAGAAAAAAGGTGTCAGGATGATTTTTTCGAGACTACAAGACGCGTTGCGGCGCCTCAGCGGACAACCGCGCCATTTAGATCTGCAAAAGCAATGAAGAAAAAACCATCCTGATAATCATCTAGCCAGCCTCCAATCGGGGTATCCTGTTGGCTTGTACGAAAGAGAACAGGCACTCAACCGAAAGGAGACTGACAGTGGTATTGTACGCGGGGATAGACCTTCATTCAACCAACAACGTGGTGGTCGTTTTGG
>JBARRC010000468.1:0-7168 GCA_049644045.1 Phycisphaerae bacterium | reverse complement strand
GTACGACGGCCGGCGGGGACGCCGGCCGCTACAGAGCGACACGAATTATTCGCATGTGCCACAGAGAATGGCCGCACCCCCGTAGCACGAACCGTGCGACCACCCGTTCCCTGACAGATGCTCACTTCTCCGGGCCGCGACCGTAATAGAGTAAACGGCTGCGTGGCATGCCCAAGCCGAAAGCGCGGGCATGGTGTTGTTGGCCAACATTACGCTGTGCCGAGAATCCTTTCTCGGCACCTGCCAGAGGACCGAGAAGGGATTCTCGGTCCAGCGAGTATAGCCGCGCTGTGCTTGGCCATGGCACCCGCGCCGCTTCCTGACGGGCGCGGCTCTGATTTCCAATAGGCTCACTGGTTTGCGGCACGCCCCCTCACGAGCGAGCCTTTTTCTGCTTGCCCCATAGTTGGGCCAACTCGATCAAGACCTTGACGGACGATTCCATCTGCTCGAGACAGGCGAACTCGAGCGGCGAGTGGAAATTGTGCATCCCGACCGACAGGTTCGGCGTCGGCAGACCCATTTCGCTTAGCCGCGACCCATCCGTCCCGCCGCGGATTGACTGGAAGTTGGGGTCCATGCCGGCCCTTTTGGTCGCCTCGGCCGCGAGATTAACCGCACGAGGTTCCTTGGCCAGATGCTCGACCATGTTGCGGTATTGCTTCTTGACTTTCACGTCGATCTTGGCGCCCGGGTGCTCGGCCAGAATCGACGCGGCCACGGTCTTGAGAATCTTCGCCTGCTCCTTCAGCTCAGCCGTCTTGAAGCTGCGAAGTAAGACACGGATCTTGGTCTCAGGTGCGCCGCCCTCGATCGTGTAGGGGTGAAGGAAGCCGTCTCGATCGGATGTCCGCTCCGGTGACAGGCGATGCCACGGCATGCGCGTCAAGAACAAGCCCGCCAGTCGGACGGCGTTGATCATCACATCTTTGGCGAAGCCGGGGTGGATGTTCTTGCCGGTGATCGTCACCGTGGCGAGGTCGGCCGAGAAGGTCTCGTTCTCCACGCCCCCCTCCCCTTCGCCGTCGAGTGTATAAGCGCACGTGGCGTTGATCTTCTTGATGTCCACCTTGTCGCAACCGCGGCCGACTTCCTCATCACACGTGAAGACGACGCGGATCGGTCCGTGCTTGATTCTCCGGTTGGCCATCAGATGGGCGGCGGCCGTCATGATGGCGGCGACACCGGCCTTGTCGTCTGCCCCCAGCAGGGTTGTCCCGTCAGATGTGATGAGCGTCTTGCTCTTCAACTCGGCCATGCCCTTCGTCTCGGCCGTGAGGATGATCTTGGATTTGTCACGGGGTAGAACGATGTCCTTCCCGTTGTAGTTCTTGACGATCTGCGGCTTGACGTTCTTGCCGCTTGCCTCGGGCGACGTGTCCATGTGTGCCAGCCAGGCAATCGTCGGAGCTTTCGGTATTGTCGTGGGGATCGTGCCCATGACGATCCCGTGCTTGTCGACACCCACGTCGTCGAGCTTAAGGGCCTTCAACTCCTCCACCAGCATTTTGCCGAGCTCGAACTGCCCGTCCGAACTCGGGTACCTGTCCGCGTCCTCGACGGCCGTGGTTTCGACCTTCACGTAGCGCAAAAACCGATCAAGCAGCGTGTCCATCTTGCGTCTCCCGTACGTAACATGTTCCCATTCCCAACCACCGCGAGTCCCCGTCGGCCCTCAGGCCACGGATCTGAACCGGCAACACGACCGGTCCGCAACGGTGTTCGTGGTTTTGTACGGGGTCCGGAGTCCGGATGCAACTTTTCCGGCCGAAGAGGCGGTTTACAAGAATACACAAACCCGGACGGCCACCATCCCCGTGTTAGCCTTGCCCGGCTCGTACTGTGCGGATAGTGTTTCAGTTCGGTCGAGAATGGCGCGAGGTTGCCGGTTTCATGAAAGCGGCGGGTTGGCCCAGGTGGATTAAGGGAGACAAACGTGGTTTACCAGATTATTCGACGAGGAGTGTTTTTGGCGGTGGTGCTGGCGACGGCCGGCGCGACCCGGGCGGAAAGTCATCTGATGCGCTGTGCGGACGTTCACAAAGACAAGATCGTCTTTACCTACGAGGGCGACCTGTGGCTGGTTTCGGCCAAGGGCGGCGATGCCCGGCGCATCACCAGTGACCCCGGGTCGGAGGTGTGGGCGAAGTTCTCGCCGGACGGCAAGCATCTGGCCTTCACCGCCCAATACGACGGCGGCCGGGACGTCTATGTCATGGATGCTCGGGGCGGCGCTCCTAGGCGCTTAACTTATCACCCGGCCAGCGATCGTGTGCTCGGGTGGTTTCCCGATGGCAAGCACGTTTTGTTCCGCTCGCAGCGCGAGTTCCCAACTCGTGCGGAGATGATCTACAAGGTGTCGATCGACGGCGGCACGCCGGTCAAACTGCCTGTGGACCGCGCGGGGCTGACAGCCTTATCACCCGATGCCAAGCAGATCGCTTACAACCGCATCAGCCGCGAGTCCCGGACCTGGAAGAGACACCAGGGTGGCACTGCTCAGGACATCTGGCTCGGAAGCCTTAAGAAGGGCGATTTCCATAAGATTACTGACTGGCCCGGCACGGACAACTTCCCCATGTGGCATGACAACGCGATCTACTTCAACTCCGACCGCGAGCATGGCACGCTGAATATCCACAAATACGATCTGGCGTCGGGGCGGGTCAAGGCCGTGACGCACTACAAGGACTATGACGTCAAGTACCCGTCCATCGGGCCCGACCAGATCGTATATCAGTACGGCGAATCGTTGCACTTGTTGGACGTGAAGTCCGGCAAGACCCGGCAGGTTCCGGTCAACATCCCAAGTGATTTAATACGCATGAGGCCGGAGTTCGTCGAGGTCTCGCCGAGCACCGGCTCGTTCAACCTGTCGCCGAGCGGCAAGCGAATGCTCCTGGAAGCCCGCGGCGAAATCCTCAACCTACCGGCGGAGGACGGCGAGCCGATCAACCTGACGAAAACCACCGACACGCGCGAAAAGAACGCCGCCTGGTCGCCCGACGGCCGATGGATCGCATTCATCTCCGACAAGACCGGTGAGGAGGAGGTGTATCTGGTCGATCAGAAAGGCGAGAAACCCTGGCGACAGCTCACCACCGATGGACACGGCTTTCGAATGCAACTGGTCTGGTCGCCGGACAGCAAGTGGATGCTGTTTGCGGATAAGTCCATGCGGCTCAACCTGGTCAATGCGGAGAGCGGCGAGATCACGGTCATCGATCAGAGCGACTACGACGACGCCTGGGAACGCTGGGGCATTCAGGACTACGTCTGGTCACCGGATAGCCAATGGGTCGCCTACACGAAGATGGAGCAAGCCCTCAATGAGGCGATCTTTTTGTACTCGATCGGTGACAAGACGGTGCATCGCGTGACCGACGATATGTACACGGACTGGAGCCCGTCGTTCGATCCGGAGGGGCGCTATCTCTACTTCCTGTCGAACCGTCACTTCGCCCCGATTATGGGTTTCGTCGATCAAAACTTCATCTTCCTCGACATGGGCAAACCATTTGCGGTGGTCCTGAAGGATGGTGAGCCCTCGCCCTTCGCTCCGAAAGATTCCACCGAAGAGATCAAAGAGACGGACGAAGAGTCGGAGTCCAAAGAGGACGAGGGAGCAGACGACAAGGAGGAAGCAAAAGAAGAGGGTGACGCAAAGAAGAAAGACGACGCCACAAAGGAGACCCAGATTGACATCAAGGGAATCCAGCGACGCATCGTCGCAATGGAAGGCGTCCCGCCGAGTAATTACTTCCGTTTGGAAGCCACCGAGAAGGGATTCCTTTATCTCAAGAAGGACGAGCCTGAGTTTGAGAAATATCAGACGGTCACTGATGCGACTGGCGGGAAGCTCAATCTCTATCATTACGATCTTGAAGAGAAAAAGACCGAAGAGGTCCTCAGCGGAATCGCCAACTATCACCTGTCAGCCGACGGCAAGAAGCTTGTCTACCGGGCGGGCAGTAAATACGGCGTCGTCGATGCGGGTAAGAAGGCCAAGGTCGGCGACGGCGAGGTGAAGCTCGACAGCGCACGCATCAAGATCGACCGGAACCGGGAATTCCTACAGATCTTCAATGAAGCGTGGCGGGTTCAGCGCGACTGGTTCTACGATCCCGGTATGCACGGTGTCGACTGGGCGGCCATCGGCGAGAAATACCACAAGTTCCTCCCCTACTGCGGGAATCGAAGTGACCTGAACTACCTGATCGGCGAGATGATCGCCGAGCTCAACGCCGGGCACACCTACGTCTTCGGCGGCGACATCCAGCAGGATGCCAAACAGGTGTCAACCGGCCTGCTCGGTGCCGACTTAGTGGCTGACCCCGGCCAAGACTACTACAACATCAACCACATCATCCCGGGCACGCCTTGGGATGACCGGGAGCGGTCTCCCCTGGCGGAAGTCGGTTGCCCCATCAAGGAAGGCGACTATCTGATCGCCATCGACGGCGAACCGGTCACCACCAAGGACAACATCTATCGGCTTCTGCAGAACAAGGCGGACACGGTGGTTACCCTGACTTACAACGATCAGCCGACCCCTGATGAAGCCAAGACGCACCGGGTCAAAACGCTTCAGAGCGAACGGGCCATCCGATATCGGGAGTGGGTCGAGAAGAACCAGGCATTCGTGGATCAGGCCACCGATGGGCAAGTCGGGTATCTACACATTCCCGACATGGGGCAGGGAGGCCTCATCGAGTTTTCCAAGGTCTTCTTCCCCCACCACTATAAGAAGGGGTTTGTCATTGACGAGCGCTACAACGGTGGCGGGTTTACGTCCGCCATGATCGTCGACCGTATGGAGCGAAGACTCTGCGGAGTCACCATACCACGTGAGGGCAAGATCCTTCATGACCCCGAGCGCGTCTTCCACGGGCACATGATCGTGCTGGTCAATGAGGACACCGGGTCAGCCGGTGAGTGGTTTGCCGAGGCAATCCAGATCAAGAAGCTCGCGCCCGTGCTGGGGATGCGAACGTGGGGCGGGGCTGTCGGCATTGAGCTGCATCAACCGCTTGCCGACGGCGGCCTGACCACGCCACCGCAGTTTGGCTCCTATGGGTTGAACGGCAAGTGGAGCATCGAGGGGCACGGCATTGACCCGGATATCGAGGTCCAGAACATGCCGGTGGATGTGCTTAAGGGCAAGGATGCACAACTGGAAGCCGGCGTCGAATATGTCCTGAAACGGCTCAAAGAGGATCCAATGGAGATTGCTCCGCCGCCGGCGTATCCAGATAAGAGCAAGAAGCAATAACCAGCTGAGATTGGGGACGAGATGGGAATCTCGTCCCAGCACGCCAGCCCCGTAGCTGATTCACCGCGATGGAAAGTCGCGATACGCGCGCCGCAGGGTGCGTGTGTAGCTGGTTGTCGCGTAGACGACCTTGATGATATCACGCACCTGTAAGCGGTTCTTCGGTGAGCGAAGCGGGTTTCGGCGGCCACCGGCGCTACTTAGCAAAGAGAACTGCCGAAAGAACTCGCGGAGCGGCAGCACCGTGGGCGTCAGCGGGTGCATGCAGTCGTGCAGGTCGTACGGATGGCAGACGTAGTGTTCTCGCTCGTGATGCCAGTCTTCGCTACCCGGTGACGGCGTGTAGACCGTGAATGTCACCTGGGCTGGCGGCATCGCTTCGACGTAGCGACGCAGCCGGTGGAAATCGTCGAGACTGAATCGGGCGTTTACCATGAATCCCGCCTGAACGGCAATGCCCATCTCCCGGAGCGCTCTGTGTGCCTGTTCGTTGTCCGCGACGGTGGCGTGTTTGGAGATATCCTCGAGCTCACCATCCGAGGCGGCTTCCATGCCCAGAAACACGGCGTCCAGACCGATGGACCGCCATAGCTTGAACAGGTCGGGCCAGCGGTTGACGGTGGTCGATCGGGCCCAGGCGAAGTAGCGTTTCTGTATGCCGCGTGCACGAATGGCATGAGCGAGCGCCCGGGCATGCTTGGGATCGAGGAACGTCTCGTCATCGCAGAAGTAGATGTGATCCACGTTGATGCCGGCGATCTCCTCCACCACTTCCTCCACCGGCCGGCATAAATGTCGCCGTCCGCTCAGCGAGGGGACGACGCAGAAGGTGCAGTTCATCCGACACCCGAACGAGCTGCGGACCAATCCCACCGGCGGGAAGATAGACTGCCAGGGCGGATGCTGTTCGCTGGGCCAGATGCAGCGGTAGTGATGCGCTTCCCAAAGATCGCGCCGCGGTGTTGGCAGACCCGCCAGGTCGGGATAGATGGGCATCCGAGCAGTGGCAGCCTCATCGTACCGCTCGCCGGGTAACAGCACGTTCTCGATCCCGATCGGCTGCGTACCTGCGGCGAACGCTTCGACCAACGCGCGGAATGCGGCGCCCCCTTCCCCCCGTACGATCGCGTCGAAGCAATCGAGATTGAAATCGCCGGGCAGCACCGTCGCATGATGGCCGCCAACGACCACCCGAACGTCGGACCCACTTCTCCCGAAACGACGAACGAAACGCGCCAGCTCGATGACCTTGGAGGCTTCGTGTGTATAGCCGGTCAACCCGACGATATCGGGACGGTACGTCGTCAGCACCCGTTTGAACGCACGCATGGGCGTCCGAGCCATCCGCAGGTCCAGAATCTGAACATTGTGTCCTTCGGGCACGTTGGCGGCTACGTACCCCAACTCGAGCGGCTCCAACCTGATGATGGGATTGAGCTTGCGAATCGTGGCCAGTCTGGCCTTGGGTTTCACGAGCAGGATTTTCACGGTCTCATCCCGAAACGACCGACTGGAAAGTCGGTCCCACATCGTGTGGAACGGGTTTTTAACTTAACCCCGTTTGGGAGTGACATTTCTTGTCGCTGGCTGTTTGCTCGATTCGCTCGACGATGCTCACCGATTGCGGTACCTTGAAACTGGAAAGGCGCTTCCGGCAGAACGCGATCAACTCCTCGGTGCAAACAGGCTCGCATGGATCCACCGGAACAATCTCAGCTTGTACGATCTCGCCGAAATAGGGGTGCGGTCGACCGATCACACGCGAACTGCTTACTTGTGGATGCTGGTCAATCACGCCCTGAACCTCCTCCGGGAAGACCTTCTCTCCGGCTACGTCGATCACTGACATGCAGCGTCCAACGATAGTGACGTAGCCATCGCGGCTCCGATGGGCCA
>JBARRC010000467.1:0-3530 GCA_049644045.1 Phycisphaerae bacterium | reverse complement strand
CTCTCACGCCAGCGACGCCTTGGCTGGCGATATCCTCAACCACTTGGAAGCCGGTGGGCTGGACGTGCCGGTCCTGGCCAGCCACTCCAACTTCCGTGCCGTGCGCGAGCACGCCCGCAACCTGACCGACGAGATCGCCCGCGAGGTGATTCGGCGCAAGGGGCTGATCGGCTTGAACTTCCTACGCGAGTTCCTCGCCCCGGACAATCCCGAGGCGCTGGCGGCTCACGTAGAGCACGGTTTGGCGTTGGGTGCGGAAGAGGTTCTTTGCTTCGGAGCCGACTTCTTCCACACCGGGAGTCATCCGGACAAAAGCCGTGAGCCTTTCTACTTCGCTCAGCACGAGAACGCGCTCTGCTACCAGCCCATCTTGACCGAGCTGGGCAAGTGCCTCACCGAAGCGAACATCAAGCGACTGGCCTTCGAGAACGTAATGACCTTCCTGGAGAGAAACTGGACCGGCCCTGCGTAGTTGACATCCAAGTCCACGCGGATTCCCAGATCACGACGACGTGTGGTTCCTGAAAATGCCATCCAGGTGGAAACGGACATGTGTAATCGAGAGCTGGCCGGTACATTCGTCACCGACAATGGCGATCACCTTTCCTTCCGATAGATGCTCGACTCGACGTGGCACCGGTGCATTACATTCCAGCGAAAGATGAGCGCGTGATTCGTGATAGTACGCGAAGTAGCTCGTAAGAATTCGTCGCAGATGGGCTTCGTTGAGTACGATGACATGGTCGAGACAGTAGCGGCGGATAGTGCCGTTCAGGCGTTCAAGGTACGGATTCTGCCAAGGAGATAGAATTGCGGGGCATGATCCTCGGGAAACGCCTCGACGATCTGTTGAGCTGTCCACTCGGCCGTCGGATGCGCAGTCGTATTGAAGTGGACGACCATGCGGCCCTATTTCCCATTTCCCCAATGGTGTCTTCGTCCGTGCGGATGGCCGGCGTGTGGCAGGATCGCAGGCCGACGTCAAGCTCAAGGATGGCGCCTCCCATGCACGCTTCAGGTCGGCGCCCAGGGCGTGAATCTGCTGGCGTTGTTCCTTGGTCAAGCAGCGAGAACGTTGACGCTCCCGACGGGCCAGTTCGGCTTCGGCTACGGCCCGTTCGCTGAGCCGTTTTTCCCATTCGGTTTCGAGGGTACGGGCTACCAGGCGGTTCTCCGGCTCCACGGCACGAAAGCGATGTTCGGCTCGCTGGGCCTCGTAAGCCGCTCGTTCCATGCAGCCGCCATTGAGCAATCTGGGCTTCGTGCTCGGCCTCCATATCTTGTTCTGCCAGCAGGGCGGCTTTGGCCCCGGCAACCCGGGTTCCTACCGCGACCGCTCTGAACGGTCCGTGTCCACCATAACTTATTTAATGACAGCAAGTTAGGGCTGTTCCCGGTATGTGTGTGTGGGGTGTGTTTTAGTGCGATGCAACGAAATCGGACACAACCCGAAGATCGCCAGAAACACTGTGTGAGCCGAGTGCGATTCCGCAAGGACGCCACTACGGAGAGATACGACGGAGAGATACGAAGGCCCAGGCATTCGGCGGCTGGAAGATCTGACCCGCTCTGACACAACAGAATCACAGGTTTTGCTGAATGGGGGTTGAAAGAGTTGGGCGGCTCGGATATAGAATTACGATTGCCTTTGGGGGCGAAATCCATGCGTCGTGTGGTGTCGGTTTTGCGACCCGGGTACCGCTGCCCAAGCCCTCTTGCGGTAGCACGAAGCGGTGATCCCCTGGAATGAGACGGGTGACCTTGGAATCGTGCGGCGTTTGCACACACTGCGGCTGCGGCTGATAGATGCGTAACGGCCATCCGCCCTCCAGTCGGGACCGAACGGTCGTTTGTGAGGAGACCTCTTTGTGAGCACCTTGACGAAAGTCTTCGTCGTTGTTCTCGTTGTCTTGAGTATTGCCTTTACAGCGATGACCATATCCATGGTGGCGCAGACGACCAACTGGCGGGATACAGCCGAGAAGTATCGCCAGTATGCGCGGGTGGCTGAAACAAACCTTCGCCACACGCACGCCGCCAACGCCGCCAGCCTGGCGAGCGCGCTTGATGAAGCCCGCGCCCAGCAGGAGGATATCTCGGAACTGCAAGCTCAGTTGCAGGCGGTTCGCCACGAAGCCGATCAGCGACGTTCGGAGGCGGCCAGGGCTACCTCGGAGAAGAGCAGCGCCGACGCGATCAATCAAGGGCTACTGGCCCAGCTTCAGGTGACGGAAACGGCGCGGGCTGAGTACCGCAAGCAGCGCGACGAGATCGAAAGTCGAAGTATCGTCCTGGAGCGGCGCAACATCGATCTGGACGCCCGTGTCAACGAGCTGACGGCGCGTATCGACGTCCTGCTGGAGCAGAAGCGGCAATACGAACAACAGATCAACATTCTCCGGGCACAGAGCGCGAGACTCTCGCAAGAGGTGGGCAAGCTGCCGACCGCTCTGGCCCTCGAAGCACCGGAAGGGGTGGCAATGCAAGACGTCGTTGCGCTGACGCCGGTGGCTGCGAGAGCGATCCGGGGTCGGGTGTTCGATGTGTCGGGCCCCCTTGTGACAATCACGGTGGGCAGCGCGGATGGTGTCCGGAAGGACATGGTTTTTGTGATCCATCGCGGGGGGCAATATGTCGGCGATGTGAAGATCGACCTGGTCGACCCGAATCAGTCGGCCGGGCGCCTCGTGCGATCAACCCTTACCCCCGCGCCGGGAGATGAAGTGACCGACGCGCTGGGGCTCAACAGCTCGCGTGGGTAGGCGACGGTCGAAGTGATGGACCGTCAGTGATCAGCGGATTCGCTGGAAAGCGAAACGTGAGAGCCGACGACAGAGCGGAGTGAAACATCGATGAGCGAGCGGCCGACTGGGGACGTCCAGCCTGAAAACGATGTCTACACCATTCTATTGATCCTTGCCACGGTCGTGGTGGCCGGGGCAACGTTTTTTCTGGCGGTGCGCAGCCAACAGTTGTTTGGCAGTTGGAGTCCGTTCGGCGGGGTGTAGAAGAGGTCAGCGCGGACGGGTATGCTTCTTCCGCCTCATCGGTTCACCGTCTGGAGGATTCATCCGTGATTTACGACTCGCTTCTTGGCATGTTCAGCGTCGATATGGGCATCGACCTGGGCACCTGCAACACGCTAGTGTGCGTCAAGGGCGAGGGGATTGTGCTGAACGAACCCTCGGTGGTGGCCGTCAAACGTGGGACCAACCAGGTTCTCCGCAACGGCAATGCCGTCGGGCAGGTCGCCAAGGAGATGCTCGGGCGAACGCCTGGCTCCATCAGCGCGATCAGGCCTCTTAAGGACGGCGTCATCGCCGACTTCGACATCACGGAGGCCATGCTGGGATACTTCATTCGCAAGGTGCACGGGCGGAGCCGCTTCATCAAGCCGCGCATCGTGATCGCGGTCCCGTCGGGGATCACGGCCGTTGAAAAACGAGCGGTGTACAACTCCGCCGAGCGGGCGGGCGCTCGTCGCGTCTACATGATCGAGGAGCCGATGGCCGCCGGCATCGGAGCGGGCC
>JBARRC010000466.1:0-1522 GCA_049644045.1 Phycisphaerae bacterium | reverse complement strand
GTCAGAAATCCGGGGCATTATCTTGATCGCAGCGTTCCTCGAATATATCGTTGCGTTCGAGAAGGTTCAGATGCAAGTAAGGGCGAATATCGCACTGCATAATGCCCCAACAGGATGAATCACACCGCTAGAATGTCGTTAATGTCACCGGGCTCTGTCATAGCAGCCCCTCCAGCCCTTCGTCCGGTTCCTGCTCATCGCCATCGGCCCTAAACAGGTCCTCCATGCCGTCATCGTCGGCGTCATCGGGGATGACGGACGGGGCGTCGTCAAACAGTTCCTCCAGATCGCCCGAGTCCACCGGACGATACGTTGGCGAATCGAACCCGCTTCGAGCCGGCCTCGAAACCCCTTCGAGCCCCGTCTGAACAGGGATGATTCGCGGTTGCGACCGGGCATCATCCGTACCCGTTGCCAGCAGCTCAGTCCGCTTCGCTCTGGTGTGCTCCTGGAGGCGCGCAGACATCGTCTTAGTCCGGCGAGCCGCAGACCGCTGGGCCTTGTGCATAACACTTTGCTCTCGTTTTTTTTCCGCGATGGCTTCCCGCGCGTCGTCCGCACACGTGTAGGGTTCGATCCACTCGTTAGGATCGAGCCGTGCGATCAGCTTCCGCCGCTGGCGGTCCGGCGTCATCGCCCAGGCCACGCTGATGTCTTCGGGATTCAGGGCAATCAGCACCCGGCGTCCCACCCAGCGCTTCAGCGCCGCTGACTTGGCACCGTAATGCAGCGTAGCCGCCCCCACCTTGAGACTGACCCCGTTGCCACCGACAACGTACAGCCCGCGAATATCCGCCAGACAAAGCAGCTCATCCTCAACCGCCTTGCGAAGATGGGCGGCCGTCTGCCACACCGTCAGAGGCGAGCGCCCGTCCATCGCCTGCCCGCGATGCTCCGACCGGTGGTACACGTCCAGGTACTCGCCGATCCCCTTGCGCACATCCTCGATCGACGGGACGGCGGATTGATCCACAAACTTGAGCACCACGGCACGCTTCCAATCCTTCCCGTGCACCCGCCGAAGCCGGCGTTTCTGCTCATCGGTGTAGCCACGTCGAATTTCGTGAAGGCATTCGGGCTTGTTCACAGCCGAGTTACCGTAGTACTATGTCAGGGGTCTTTTGATGGGTGGGTCGCTGAGGTTGTCGGGTGGCATGGGCAAACTTGTTTGCCCGTGCGGCACACCCACAAGACACGGGTAAGCTGGCGCTTACCCATGCCACCCAACCGTGCCCATTAATTCAACGCTGACAGAGCAGTAGTACGTGGCACAGGTGCGGGCGTGCTGATCGGTGAAGGTTCGGAACCACCGCTCGATCATCTTCGACCAGGGCGAATACGGGATCGCGTAGATCAGCTCGATCCCCAATTCACCAGTGATGCCCAGCCAACGTGGATCGGTGCATTCCACCTGGTGCTCGGCACGCTGCATGATCCGCTGGTAGTCCGCCCCCAACGCCTGACGTAGCCGGTCGCGCTCCCGCTTGCTCACGCCGGTAATCAGCCGGCTGGTGTAATCGCG
>JBARRC010000465.1:0-7400 GCA_049644045.1 Phycisphaerae bacterium | reverse complement strand
CCACGAAGCTGCTCGGTTATCTCAACAATCTGGGCCAGCCCCGTGGCTCCCACGGGGTGCCCCTTCGACTTCAACCCCCCGCTGGCATTGATGGGGATTCGTCCCTCAATGCTGGTCTCTCCCGCTTCTGCTGCGGGGCCTCCCTTGCCCCGTTCGAACATACCGAGACTCTCTGAGACGATGATTTCGGCGATCGTGAAGCAATCGTGCACCTCGGCGAAGTCGATATCCTTCACGTCTTTGCCAGACATCTTGTAGGCCTGTTTGGCAGACTCGGTGACCGCACACAGCGTCGTCAGATCCTCCCGGTCGTGCAGGGCGATGGTGTCCGTGGCGTGCCCGGTGCCGATCACTTTGATGCCCGACTTCTTGAACTTCTTCACCATATCAGCCGGCACCAGGATGGCTGCGGCTGCCCCGTCGGTGATTGGGGAGCAGTCCAGGATATTCAGCGGATCGGCAACCTTTGTGGAGTTGATGACACCCTCGATCGTAACCTCCATCTGAAACTGGGCCCGCGGATTCATGGTGCCGTTGTGATGGTTTTTGACCGCAACGGCTGCCAGTTGCTCGCGAGTTGTCCCATATTTGTGCATGTGCGCGACCGCCATCATCGCGTACAAACCCGGGAAGGTGACTCCGTGCACCCCCTCCCAGTTCATGTCGGCGGCAGTGGCCAGGGCATGTGTAGCGTCGCTGCCGCTGACGTCGGTCATCTTCTCCACACCGCCCGCCAGGACGACGTCATGCATCCCGCAGGCCACGTCCATATAGGCCAGCCGGAAGGCCAACCCCCCGGAGGCGCAGGCGGACTCGACGCGCGCTGACGGAATGTTCCGCTGCCCCAGATAGTCGGCCATGACCGATCCAAGATGTTCCTGGGCTGCAAAGACTCCGGGGGTCATGCTCCCGACGTACATTGCGTCGAGCGTGTCAACACCGGCGTCATCCATCGCGAGGAGGGCGGATTCGACGAAGATGTCGCGAGTAGACTTCTCCCACAGCTCTCCCCATTTCTGCATGCCGACGCCGATCACGGCCACATCTCTCATCTAACTATCCTCCTATTTCTCCGCCAGGCGGATCTTGTGCCGCATCTTGGCGTATTCGCCGTATTCGAGATAGGTGACGTTCTCATCCAGGAGCCACCGCGTCTTCGGCGCCAAATCCCGAACCTCCCGGACTCGTTCACGAACCGTAAAGACGAAGGCGTCGCTCCCGGCACCGGAGCCGTACGAGCACATCAGAATCCTGTCCCCCGGATCCGCCACATCCAGAACCGCCGTGAGTCCGATCGGGGATGACCCCGAGTACGTGTTGCCCAGCCACGGCACCAGACGCCCGACGTCGATCTGCTCAAAGCTGAACCCGAGCATCTTGCCGGCACGCTTGGGAAACTTCCCGTTGGGCTGGTGGAAAACTACATACTTGAAATCCTTCGGTGTAAGCCCCGACTTCTCCAAGATGCCCTTGACAGCCCCGGTGACCGTACGGAAGTAGGCCGGTTCGCCGGTGAAGCGGCCCCCGTGGGAGGGATAGAACTGATGCTCACGACGCCAGAAGTCGGGCGTGTCCGTCATGAACGAGTAGGTCTCATCGACGGTGGCGATGATGCGTTTCTCGTCGGAACCCATGATAAAGGCAGCCGCTCCCGCCGCGGCGGAGTACTCGCGAGCATCGCCGGGCGCGCCCTGCGAGGTGTCGGCCCCGATGCCCATTCCGTACTTGATCAGGCCCGCCTTGACCAGCCCGTACACGACGAACATGCCCTCCGAGCCGGCTTTGCAGGCAAACTCGAAATCGGCGCAGTGACAGTCGGGCGTGGCTCCGATCACTTCGGCGACCGTCGTGCCTGAAGGTTTTACAGCGTAAGGATGAGATTCGCTGCCGACGTAGACAGCGCCGATGTCCTTAGGATCGATCCCGGCCCGGGCAAGCGCGCTGCGGGCCGCCTCGACGGAGAGGGTGATGGTGTCCTCGTCCAGCGCAGGGACCGATTTCTGGAACAGCTCCAGCCCTTTCTTGTAGCTCGGTGCGTCCGCCCCCCAGACCTTGGCGATCTCCTCCACCTTGATCCGCCGCCTGGGGATATGGGCGCCATAGCCGATAATTCCAACAACCATGCGACCTCCTCATTCTTTGCCGGCCGGACCTGCGCTCGAGTGCGGGCGCAACCCCCGGCAATCCAACACCTCCCGCCACGCCGCCGGTTGGCGGGCGGCCCGTCCATCGAAGTTTAGGTTATGCAGAAGCATTTAGCGTGCCTGTAAGGGTTCGTCAACCGCACGACCCAGAAACAGCAAGATTAGGCGTAACGAAGACGTGCGCATCTTGCCTTCGTGGTTTACCCGGAGATACTCAGCCAAGATGAATCAACCGCAGAAGGAGCAGGCTCATGGAGCACAAGGCAACACCGCGCTGTGCGTCGTGCCAGACCAGGGATTGTTACGGGGGCAAGGATTGCTTCGGCAAGGCCGACCGGCATCGGGCACTGTACGAAGATCCGCAGATCGCCCGACTTCACAAAGCCGCGTCAGCCATCGAGGCCCGCCATTACTGCAAGGAACCCCGCATCCGCGAGGTGATGCTGTTCGCCAGGGAACTGGGATATCGCAAATTGGGGCTGGCCTTCTGCGTCGGGCTGGCGGCGGAGGCCCAGACGATCGCTGACATCCTGGCCGGTGAGTTCGAGGTCGTCTCCGTCTGCTGTAAGCTATGCGGCCTTGACAAGAAATCTCTCGGACTCGAGCAGATCGTCCCCGACAAGGAGAGGGAGACGACGTGCAACCCGGCCGGCCAGGCGGCGATGCTCAACGAGGCGGGAACCCAGCTCAACATCCTCTGCGGGCTGTGCGTCGGACACGATGCCGTCTTCGCCATGACCTCACGCGCGCCGGTAACCACACTGATCGTCAAGGATCGCGTTCTGGCCCACAACCCGGTCGGGGCGATCTACAGCCAATACATCCGAAGAACGCTGCTCCCTGAGGCGAGTTGACACGCGGGTCGGGGCGACTATGATGAGTCGTCAGCGTAGTTCGGCGGGAGTTTAATCGCCTACCCGCCCTGCGGATTCACCGTACCGGAAAGGATGGGTTGATGGTTCGTTTGGCTCGATGCGTGCTTATGGCGTGTGTAGCTTCGGTGTTGGTGCTTTCGGGCTGTGCGGCCTGGGCGGGGACGCAACGCGCAACGGTCGTTCTGAACTATCCGCATGCGATGGGAGAGTCGCTCACGCAGTCGACGCATGAGCGTTATCACACCATCGCAAGCATCGCGGCGCATGATACTCGGGCGCTTGTCGATGATCTTGACGTCCTCTTCCAAACGGATCGGCCCACCCGTTTGACGCGATGGCATGATCGTTAGGACAACTCTCCCCTTTTGACTTCTTGACTTTTGTATCGTCGTTATTCGCCTTTTGCCGTGTCGGTGCTGACCACCACGTGTTCACAAAGGCTCTTGAGGTCGCCGAATGCGTGAACGCAGTCGTCCAGAGCCCGGGCTTTGGCGTGCCTTTCGAGTTCGGCCGCTCGCTCGGACAGAATCGGATAGCCGTAACCACCCCCGCTACCCTTGAGTTGATGAGCAGCCGCGCGTAGAGCTTCAAATTCGCTGGCGCGAATCGCGTCCTCCATCGTTTTCAGGCGTTTGTCCAGTCCTTCGACGAATTGCACGACGATGTCCGTGAACGATGCGTTCTCACGGACAAGGTCCGAGTCGATCGAATCCTGAGGCGTGTGATTCTCATCTGCCATTTTCGGTGTCTCCGCACAGCGATGTTCTCTGACCGAATCCCCACCGCCTCTGAGACATCGTCATCCCTGCTAAGCGGGTTGCATTAGTCATCGTCAACAGCATGCAACCGACGCGGAGTACGGCGTCCAGCCGTTGCGACAAGACCTATCGTCCGATAAGGATCACGGTACGGGCGAAGAAGCATCTACTTCATAAGAACGGCTCGCTCGCCACGTGATCTTGCACGCCTGTACACCGTGAACCGGCGGCGATACCCTCTAAACGAGCCGTGGGCTTTGAGAACCGCGGTCTCCATACGTGTTTAGCGTGGGTGGCATGCCTTCACCCGCCGGAGGCGGGACTAGGCATGCTTTCCCGGGGCAGAACATGCTTACCCGCGATCGGTCCCTTTCGCTCCCCTTCGCGTTGCGGGTGATCGCTCGCAACACCGGGTACGAAATCGATGGCGACGATCTCAATGCTGCGATGGGGCTGTCATGGATGACAACGGCTGTCACCTCCGAGAAAGATCTCGGTCGCTGGCCGACGTACGCCCGCGATGCGTTTCTCATCGAAGCGGGCCGGCTGTTCGGCATGGGTATCCGTGACATGCACCCGCCCGAGGCCGCTCGTGGGCTCAGCGACCTGCCTGAGTTTCTACAGCATTTCGATGCCAGTTATCGCCCCTTGGTTCTCTTGGCACTCGAGAACAACCAGCCGGTACTGGCCTGGCGCGGTTGGCCCGGTGAACGAGAAATGCTGTGGGGCATTATCACCAACCCGTGTGACGAGGGAATCGGCTTCGCGGGCCGGGTGGCATGGCCAAGCGTAGCGCCGCCATGCGGACCCGAACGCGAATCAGCCATGCCGGCGCCTTCGGCTTGGGCATGCCACCCAACGCGTACCGTCTCGCCATCATGCGCATCCGCGAAAGAGGCCGACGAGGTGACACTCAACAATCCTCCCGTCCAGCTCTACGTGGTCGAAACGATCACACCGGCGCAGCCCGAGCCGGACGCGGTGCTGAGCTTGGCCCTCGATCATGCCCGGCGCATATTGAACAACGAACTCGAACAGCGATTCGGCGTGCGCACCGGACCTGCGGCGTATGACGCATGGATCGCGAAAGTCCGCAGTGACGACGCACAGGACGCCGAGCACCGTGACCTCGTGGAGGGCCACCGGGAAATGGCTGCGTCCGTTCTGGCCGGCCACCGTTCGACGATCCGGTTCCTTAAGCGCCATCTTACCCGGAGCACGCCGGCGACGCGTTCCCTGACGGAGACCCTGGCAGACAAATGCCAGAAGATCGTCACCGCCGCAGGCGAAGCGCTTGATGCTGCTGTGGACGATGCGTGGGTCTCGACGCCCTCCGGTCGCGCAGCCGTGACCGATCCGATCGCCCGCGCCCGCGACGCCGCGAACGAACTGTTGGCTGCGCTGAACGCGCACGCGCAGACTACAAAGTCCAAGTAGCGAGTTCCGCATCCCGCGCCCGATCTGCAGCTCGGGCTCTGCCAGACAGAATCGCTGAATGCGCTACTGGCCGATCATTTTCAGAAACTCGGCCTCATCGACTGCGGTAACGCCGAGCTGTTTGGCTTTATCGAACTTCGACCCGGGTGACTCGCCGTAGACGACCAGATCAGTCTTTGTGCTGACACTACCAGCCGCTTTGCCGCCGAGCTGTTTGATCAGGTCTTGCGCTTCCTTGCGGCTCATGCTTTCAAGCGTGCCGGTTACGACTACCGTCTTGCCGGCGAGAAAGCCTTCAGCCGCGCCACGGCGTTTGGGCTGCGCCATATTGACGCCCGCGTCTTTGAGCCTCTGCACCGCCCGGGCTCCCTCCGTACTCGCGAAGAAATGTGCAATGCTGCGGGCCATCTCGGGCCCGATGCCCTCAATCTCGGTCAGGCCTTCTTTGCTTGCCGCTTCCAGCTTCTCCATGGAGCCGAAGTGCTCGGCCAATAGCTCAGCCGTGCTGGCTCCGACGTGCCGGATATTGAGGGCGGCCAGCACGCGCGACAGCGTTTGCTGCTTGCTTTGATCGATGCCTGCCAGCAAGTTGTCGACGCTCTTTTCGCCCATGCGTTCCAGAGTGACAAGCTCGTCGCGCCGTTCGTGAAGGTGATAAAGGTCCGCGTAGTCATGGATGAAGCCCTGGTCGACGAGCGTCTCGATCAGCACCTGTCCGGCTCCTTCGATGTCCATCTGGTTTCGACCGGCGAAGTGGATCAGACGTTCCTTGAGCTGCGCGGGACAAGACGGGCTGATGCAACGCAGATAGACCCCGCCCTCGTCCCGCTCAACCACGCCATTGCAAACGGGGCATGTTGTCGGCCTCTTGATGAGCTTTGCATCCCTGGGCCGCTTCTCTTTCACGACCGCGACGACTTGTGGAATGATCTCGCCGGCCTTTTCAACGATAACAGTGTCACCAACGCGCACATCCAATCGGTCGACCTGGTCGAAATTATGCAACGAGGCGTGCCGCACCGTGGTGCCGGATAGCTGCACCGGTGTCATCACGGCGCGCGGTGTGATCGTCCCGAGCTTGCCCACCTGATAGTCAACGCTAAGCAGCACACTTTCGGTCTGCTCCGCCGCGAACTTGTACGCGATGCACCAGCGCGGGTAGCGGCTGGTGGCGCCCAATGCATCACGTTGATCGAGGGCGTCGACCTTGATTACCAGGCCATCCGTCTCGTACGGCAGTTCGCGGCGCCGTTTGTCCCACTCCGGAAGCTTCTTGATGATCTTGTCGATCGAGTCGACGACCACGCGGTATGGGCTTACAGGAATCCCCCAACGCTTCAACTGCTTGAAGAGTTCGTCGTCCGAAGCGGTGGTGAGCGGCTCGACCCGGCCGACGCCGTGCGAGACGAACGTCAGCCCTCGACCAGCGACGTTACGCGGATCGAGCTGTTTGAGTGATCCGGTCGTGGCATTGCGGGGATTGGCGAACATCGGCTCACCGGCCGCATCTCGCTCCGCGTTGAACTTGCGGAAGTCCTCGACCGGCCAGACGATCTCGCCACGCACCTCAAGGATTTCGGGAATCCCCTTGTCGATCAGCTTCAGAGGAATCGACTTAATGGTCCGAACATTGGCTGTGATGTCGTCGCCGGTCGTGCCGTCGCCGCGCGTGGCCGCTAGTCTCAAAACGCCGTCCTCGTAGAGCAATGAAACGGCTACGCCGTCGATTTTCGGGTCAACGACGTAGACGTGCGATTCCCCACCAAGGCCCTTGGCTACACGCTCGTCAAACTCGCGGAGCTGCTGCTCGTCGTAGGTGTTGTCGACCGATAGCATGCGGATGGCGTGGGTGACGTGTTCGAAGCCTTCGATGGGCGTTTCACCCACCCGCTGCGTCGGCGAGTCGGGCGTGATGAGTTCCGGGTTTTCCTGTTCGAGCTTCTCCAGCTCGTCAAAAAGCGCGTCATATTGCCGATCGGTGATCGTCGGCTTCCCGAGCACGTAATAGGCATAATCGTGCAGGCGAATCTCGTCGCGGAGTTTCTCGATACGTTGAGTAGTAGACGCAGTCACGACGGTGGGATTATCGTCCGTGCGGGACGTGTTTACAACGCTGGTCCAACGACCCGTGCGGGTGTGACCATTCTCTGTGGCACATGTGAATAATTCGTGTCGCTCTGTAGCGG
>JBARRC010000464.1:0-7509 GCA_049644045.1 Phycisphaerae bacterium | reverse complement strand
ACAGGCTGTCGGAATAGTCTCGTTTGAGTATTCCGACAACCATTTTGAGGGTACTTTCGGGTTGAAATACCTAGTCTTGGACAAAGAAAGTCATGTTTCCGTGGAGTCGTTCGGGTTATTCCGACAGCCTGGTAAGGGAGCGGTCAAGCCCCCGTTGTGCCCTGCGCATTTCCGGTCCGGATCGGCGATTCCAGTATGTGATTCGTGCCACCGCCGATTCTTTCACGGACCCCGCGCCATGTCACGAAGCGCTGCCCCTGCGCCACCCCGCTGGAGATCGACGTCACTCCCTACCGGGTCGTCGGTAGTCTTTAACCAGCAATCCACGTCGCTCCGCCCTGAACAGGCGGAACCCAACATCCTTTGGATGGTCGTTCTGGACCGTTGGGGCAACGCTACCTCCGTCGTCTTTCTCGTTCTCCCCAATCACGTAGACTACAATGCCGTCGTCTATTGTCGCATACTCGATGCGCTTCCCATCAAACGGGTCACTGGCGGCCTCATCGAGATAATCGGGGACCAGTCGAGCAACCGACTCAGGAAACCGGCCGGTCCTGAGTCGAAACCGCTCCGCGCCTAGCGCGACCAGTGCACATTGGAGCTCCGCTTCGGCGGCCACATGCAATTCTACGGCCCTACGGAAGCTGGGAATGAGCTTCCCGATGAGGTTGGGTTTGCGTGTGATATTCCTCGCCAGCTTGTGAAGCTCCTTGTCGATGCGAGTTGAAGCTGCAAGCATCGCCTTCGGATCGTCCTTAGCCTCCACGAGCCAAGTGTACATCTGGACACCATGGATCTGCTCCTCACGTACGTCCTCTGGGGGTAACCGCGCGACGCCATCGCGCCTCTTCCCGGTGACCGATGATAGGGAGAGTTGTCCGGTTGCGAGTTGATCACACAGGATTATGAAGGATGCACGCTCGCACGTGAACGCCGCGTGCATCGAGCTGGAGAGTAACCGCGCCTTGACATCGCTTGCTAGATCCAAAAGCGTTTCATCTTGGACCTGTCCAACACGAAGAATACTCTCAAGCGATCGAACGGCCAGTCTGTCAACAGCAATCTGTACGAGACGTGCCATCAATGTCGGCTCCTCGTTGAGACTTGCAGCGATGTGGAATTGGAGGCGGACGGCCACCGCTGCAGCCTCCGAATCACCGTCGATCAGTCTAAGCGTTACATCCAGGTGCTCAAGCTTCGCTGCATTCCGCCATGGCGTGAGGCTCGGCAGGCGGATTTCGAGCGGATTCCCATCCAGCCTGTCATAGCAAAGGCTCAGTCGTCCTGTCGGCTTATCGTGAAGGGACGACAGGTCGCGGAGGATGTCAGAATGCTCCACGACGAATGCGCGCGAAGATTCGATTGCATGACGCGGGATGCCAACAAAAAAGTCCGCCACCGTCAGGTTGTCGTCGAAGATCAATACGCCGTCCGTCGGGGCAACCGCGATTACTTCTAGATGGGGACGGAGCTTCTCGATTACCAGCGCACCGTTCCGTTCGTCCGGAATCTTCGCGCGCATACGTTCGATTTCCTTGAATGTCAGCGGCTCGCCAGTTGCCAGGAGCTCGGCGGCGTAACGCTCCCAACGCACAGTCACAGCTTGCCTGGGAACGTAGACAGCTCCCGACATGACTCCAGCCAACAGGGTCAGATCGAGTAGCAGCGCCCCCCACCACGGAAACAAACGGTTGATGGGCACGCGTGAACCCAGCATCGTGACGCTCCAAACACGGGCTGCCTCTCGTCGATCCCCAATGATTGTACCGCTCGTGGAAAAACCTGGCCACTCCAAAAGCGTACGGTCGTTATAACGATACGGTGGGAACGTACGCGACCGGGTAGCGCCCCTGCGACCTCGCAAGCGTACGGGGCGCCGTACACCCGCAACACTACCACCTGTCAGCGCGGCTGGTCTGACTGCTACTCTTTTGATAACCTACCGATTCGGCAGTCCTTGAACCGTATGGTGAGACGCAGTCACTTGTCACCCGCTCTGAGCCAAACGATGACCCGAGCACCTCGCCTGATCCTCGCCTCAGTCAGCCCACGAAGGGCGGCGCTGATGCGCGAGTATGGCTACGACGTTGAGGTGATCACACCACCGTTTGACGAGCCGGCCGCCGCGCGCGATGACCTCCCACCCGCACAACTGGCTGAAGCTTTCAGCTACCTCAAGGCGCGGAGCGTGGCCGCACTGGTCGATGCGGCTCTCATTGTCGCAGGCGACACGATCGTGTCATTGGGCGGTCGCGTGTTCGGCAAGCCGGTCGATCGTGATGACGCACGGGTGATTCTGTCTGCCCTGACCGGCACGACGCACGATGTGATCACCGGCGTCACCGCGCTTGATGTGGAGACGGGCAAGCGGCTCATTCGACACGACCGCACGGCCGTGACCATGAAACCGATGTCAGACGCCGAACTCGAAGCCTACCTCGACACCGGCGCGTGGGCGGGCAAGGCCGGAGCGTACGGCATTCAGGATTATGGGGACGCCTTCGTCGAGCGGATCGAGGGCAGCTTCACCAACGTGGTCGGATTCCCCATGGAGCTTCTTGGCCGGATGCTCAGCGAGTGGGGAGTTGAAAGTCACGAATCAGCCAAACCATCGAGGTCCGAGCCGCGCCCGTAAGGAAGCGGTTCCAGTGCCTTGCCACTCGTCTGTTCCAATGTCTTCGATGACTTTAGGGCAGAAGCGACTCATAGGCCCTTCGGATCTGTTGTTCCTCAATATCGTCGCGCACGGTGGGTTTGCCAACCTCTTCCAAGAGGACGAAACGCTGCGCGCCGCCGCGAACCTTCTTGTCAGTCCGGATCGTCGCCATAATGCCATCGGTGTCGATCGGCTCCGGCAGTTTCGTCGGCAGACCGAACCGCTCCAGTAGCGCGCCTACCCGCGTCACGGTGGACGCGTCCAACGAGCCCGTCTCGTGCGAAAGTCGGCACGCAGCCACCATTCCCAGGGAAACGCACTCCCCGTGACGCAACGCAAACCCGCAGCACTCCTCGATGGCGTGGCCGATGGTGTGACCAAAGTTCAGGTGCATGCGCAGACCCGTTTGTTCGTGCGCGTCCTGTTCCACGATCCCGGCTTTGATCCGCAGGTTCCTGAGGATCAGCTCGGTGAGCCGCGCGTGATCGAGCGTGAGAATCTCGTTCACGTTGATTTCGTGCCAGGCGAGAAACTCAGCCGACGAGATCAGCGCGTGTTTGACGGATTCTGCCAGACCGGCGCGCACGTCGCGGGGGTCCAGCGTCCCAAGACATGCGGGGTCGACGGCCACCAGAATGGGCTGATGGAACGCACCGACAAGGTTCTTCCCACCTGGAATGTTAATGGCCGTCTTGCCGCCGATGGACGCGTCGATATCGGCTTCGAGCGTCGTCGGGCAGACCACAAACCGAACCCCGCGCATCCACGTGGCGGCCACGAACCCGGCTAGATCACTCACAACGCCCCCACCCAACGCAACGATTACGGCGTCCCGCCCGACGGTGCGATCCGCGAGGAACCGATAGATGTCGCCGACAACGGTCAGGCTCTTCGACGCCTCACCCGGCTTGATTCTGTATTCGAGTGTTTGGAAGTCCGCGAGCTTGAGCGACTCTAGTAGAGTCGCACCGTAAATCTCGGCAACGCGTTCATCGGTGATGACCACCGCTTGCGGCCCCGCATTCCGAGCTGCGGATGCATTCCGAGCCGCGACCGCATTCCGAACCGCGACCGTAAGGGAGCGGTCCTCTTCTCGGGCTAGCGAGCGTGCGAGCGAACCTACTTCGCGAAGTACATTAAGCCGGACCGCAATTTCCGTTTGGTTCAGGTCGAAGTTGATACGGAAATCGGACATAGCCTGGATTGTACCATCCAGCGTGTTGTTGTGGTCTTTGGTTGAGTAATTCGTGAGGGCTCACTGACTGGAGACCCGCGGACCAACAGTCCGATAATGTTTGAAGGGTTATCGGGACGTTGCCCTCACAGGGAATTCGACGCACCCGGACATTGCGCTAGACGTATAATATACGGACCTGACGCGGCGACAGGACCGGTCATCGCAATGCTTCCGATGTCAGGTAATCCCGTTAACCTAATACATACAAATAGGTTATGTTGCATTAAAGTGGCGGTGGCCGTGGCGGATAATGTGGAATATGCGGATTTTTCCGCGTTGACGAATTTCAGAAACCCGAGTACAATTCTTCCCAATGACAAGAGCCACTATCGCCAGACCAAAACGGGCGCCCAAGGCCAAGACAACCGCTCGACCGATTAAAACCTTTCGTTCGGCGGTTAATTATTTGGACTCGCTCACGAACTACGAGCGGGTATCACGGGCGCGGTACACGCGGAGCAACTTTGGCCTCGCGAGAATGGGCCGACTGCTCAGTGCACTTGGCAATCCGCAGCGATCCTTCAAGGTAGTCCATATCGCCGGTACGAAGGGGAAGGGCAGCACGGCCACAATGCTCGCCGAGATGCTGCGCGGCTGCGGAATGAAGGTGGGGTTGTACACGTCGCCGCACCTTTTGGACGTCCGCGAGCGCATCGTGGTCGATGGCGCGATGATCTCGGAGGCCGCCTTCGCGAGGGGGGTGGCCGCCGTCGCCGATGTTGCGACGCAGGCGCGCGTTTCGCCACCGACGTATTTCGAGGTGCTCACGGCCGTGGCATTCCGCCATTTCGAAGCGGAAGAGGTGGACATCGCCGTGGTGGAGACCGGCATGGGTGGGCGGCTGGACGCGACGAATATCGTCAACCCGGAGGTCGTTGGTCTCACGAGCATCAGCTTCGACCACGGTCACCAGCTTGGGAACGACTTGGTTTCGATTGCGAAGGAGAAGGCCGGGATCATCAAGAAAGGAATTCCCGTCGTCAGTGCGCCGCAGTCGTCGAACGTCAAAGAACTGATCCGCGAGGTGGCGAAGAGCGCGGAAGCCCCGCTACGGTTCTCGGACGAGGACGTGGGATTCAGCTACCGCTTTGAGTTCTCGCGGTCGGCGGGTCGTCACGCGCGCATTTGCCTGACGACGCCGGGCAGCCGGTTTGAGCACTTGCAGGTGCCGTTGCTCGGTGCGCATCAGGCGATCAACTGCGGCGTGGCCTTGAATATCCTGGACGTCCTCAAGTCCCGGGGGTTCCCGATCGACGACCAGCGGGCGATGTCCGGGCTCGGTCGCGTCGAGCTGGCGGGACGGATGCAGATGGTCTGCGAAGAGCCCCGCATCCTGGTCGATGGGGCCCATAATGCAGCCAGCATCAACGCGTTGATGCGAGCGATCGGGCAGCACATCCCCTACGATTCAATGATCGTGATCTTTGCCTGCCATAAGGACAAGGATATCCGGGGAATGGTCCATCGGATTCAGATCGGTGCGGACAAGATGATCTTCACGAGCACGGGGTCGCCGCGATCGGCCGACCCGGCGGAGCTCGCTGCGGAATACGTGGAGCACTCCGGCAAGATGGCCCAGGTGGCCGAGACGCTTGATGAAGCCATCCGAATCGCCATGAGCGCGATCACCCGCGAGGATTTGATCTGCATTACCGGGTCGTTCTACCTTGTTGCCGAGGCCATCCGCAAATACTCTCCCAAAGCCTCCTAATCGTTTCCGCCATCTCGCCGATAGGGTGGGTATGTTGAATCCGTCATCCGGTCAGTCGTATGGGGCCGTTTATCGCGATCGGCAGGTCCGGCTCGACGAGCCGGTTGATTGGCCTGACGGAACCAGGCTCGGCGTGATACCAGCATTGCCGCCGGAAACCGGGCAAAACCTGGGTGGTCACGTCATCATTGTCGGGTTCGGCCTGGCGGGGCGGTGTGTGGCCGATCTGCTGGATCACGCGAAGCTCTCCTACACCATCATCGAGAAGAACCCGGTGACGGTCGAGACGCAGCGGGCGCTCGGGCGGGACATCTTCAAGGGCAGCGGGACGGATGCCGAGACGCTGGTGAGGGCCGGTTTGAACACCGCATCCATTCTGGCACTCACGATCCCGGACGAAGAAGCCGTTCTGAATGCCACAGTACTGGCACGGCGGCTGAGGCCCGAAATCTACATCATCGCCCGGACGAACTATTCATCGAAAGGCATGAAGGCTTCGCAGCTCGGTGCCGACGACGTCATCAAGGCTGAGCAGGCCGTCGCCTTTCAGTTCTACGACAAGCTGAGCCGGCGCATCCGTGGGGCTTTATAGTCTTTGCTCCACCTTCTTGTGGGGGTGCCCGATGCTTCACATCCGTCACCCATCCCAGCGACGCGCTGAGACGGTTGTCCGGACCAACGAAACGCCGGGATGGATGGTACACCCCTCCGTCGTTCATTCAAACGGTCGCCCGAAATACGTGAGAAGCCACAAGGCCAGAAGGCAAACGCTGATCAGCGACTGGACGCCAGAGACGAAGCGGACCCATCCGGTCGAGCGAAGCGTGTATTCCCGGCACTGCATGCGCGTGACCCAGTTGCCGACGTTGATCTCTCGAAACCCGACCCGAAAAGTTGTAAGCGCGCTGAAGTAAAGGGCCAGGCTAACCGCCCGGCGGATCAGCCTCAGCCGTGCCCGCCACGTGCGCGCGGGCCGCGTGTTGCTCAAGACGCGAAAACGCCGTTTCCGTTGCCTGTTGGAGCGGATACTTTCGTCCTCGATCCCCACCCAAATGTCGGAGCGTGAACTCCTTCGTTTGCGCAGGATCACGGCGAGGTACGGAACCATGAAGACAATAATGAGAAACCCCATAATCTTCACGGGGCGCCACGGGGCCATTCCGTATTGACAGGTTATCTCAAAGAGGACGAACTGGAACGCTACATCGAGAATATACCCCTCCCTCATCCGTGCCTCTCGCCGTATGCGATGAATGGCGTAGTTGACCTCGCGTTCACGATCCCGAAGGCCGGCGTCTTTGAGGGCCGTTCGGAGCTCGACCAGCCCGGCCTCTGATTCCTTAAACCGCAATTCGCTGAGGTTCTGTGCTGACGCTACGGAGGGGATATAGGGCAACGAATGGGCCTTGGGCTCGAAGTATGCGCCCGCGAAGTCAGCGTTGTAGACGCGCGCGTCGGTGAGGTTGACGTCAAAGAGGTCGGCACCGCTGAGGTCGGCACCGATGAGGGAGGTCCCGCTCAGGTCAGCGAGAACCAAGTTCGCCTCCCTGAGGTCGGATGCGGCAAGGTCTGCGTTGGCTAGGACGGTGCGCCACAGGTTGACCCCGCTTAGGTTGGCGGCCGTGAGGTCGCAATCGCTGAGGTTGCCTTTGGTGATTCTCGCTCCGCTGAGATAGCCCTGGTGGAGGTTGGCACCCATGAGGTTGGCACCCCTAAGGTTGGCACCGCTGAGGTCGATGCTGGACAGGAGGGCACGGCTGAGCTGGGCCTCACGGAGGTCAGCGTGGCGCAGGTCGGCGTTGCGGAGGTCAGCGTGCTTCCCATCCTTCCCGCCCGATCTCAGCCACGTCTCGTGGAGACGAAGAACCTCCTTTAGTTCGGCGCGCGTCATCGTGGAATCGTCCG
>JBARRC010000463.1:0-2433 GCA_049644045.1 Phycisphaerae bacterium | reverse complement strand
GGGCTTACGCCCTGGGCTACTTTCTTCCGTCCCTCCGGGACTGCCTACACGCCAAAACACGTCCGCCTAAACTGTCACAGACCCAGCTGCGTCCCCTTTTCTGTCTTGACCTGGCTGCGAGGTGAGGTATGCTGCACGTTCGCTCGGGTAGCGAGTTGTTGCCGGTCTCGTCGGCAACGATCGTCGCGGGAGAAGCGCCTTGCAAAGCCGCGTTACACCTGGCCATGTGGTGCTACTGCTAACCTACGGCGCGTCTTTGCTCGCGTCGTCGCTCCACGGCTGGATTCATGGGGTGCCGGACTCGTGTAACGAATGCCTGGCCAAGCACGCGCACGCCCCTTCGCTGAAGGCCGATTGTGAAACTCCCTGCGGGGATCCCGCGCATCACGGTCATCGGTCCCAGCACGGGCATCACTGCGTTTTGTGCAAATCGTTTACTACTTTTTACCCCGTTCCGCCGATCCCGCGGATGCCCGCGGTTTTCTCCGTTCAAGGACATATCACGCAGGTTCCGTCAGTAGGAGCACCCAGAACGGCGGAACGCAGCCCCATCCCCCCCATTCGTGGGCCCCCGGCACCCGTCAACGCTTGACCCATCTATTTGTGCTTCCAGCCCGGATGAATAACCCAGGTGAGAAGCGGCGTTATGTGGGCGCATGACATTTCGATGGCGTTGTGACAGACAGGAGATGTTCCATGAAACGAGCTGCAATGCGCGGTGCGCTGGCATGTTTTGTATGGTTTGCCGGCGTGGCTGCGGGTGCACCGCCGGAGGGGGCGACGACTGACGATGTCGAGGCACTACGCGAAGAGGTCGCCCGGCTCCGAAGGGAGCTGGACGAGCAGAAGAGATACTACGACGAGAAGCTGACTGTACTGCAGGCCAGCATCGAGCAGATTCAATCACGAGTGGAGACGCCCGCGCAAAAGGAGTTGGAGCCCGAGGATGAGATCGAGTTCCTGCTCCGTGAGATCGGCGAGCAAGGCGTCGTCCAAGAAGAGAGGCTGGGATTCGCCGAGTCGCTCGGTCGAGCCGTCCAGAGCTTCAACCCCGATATCAGCATCAACGCGGATTTCGTCGGGCACTATTCGAGCACCGAGGGAGGGGAATTCGACGACGAGTTCCGTGTCCGCCACCTCGAGCTGGGCTTCACAGCCGCCGTCGACCCGTACACCCGGGCGGACGTGTTTATCGGGATGCACCCCCATGACGGCGATTGGCACGTCCACGTGGAGGAGGCCTATCTAACTTATCTGGGCATGCCATGGGATTTGCAGCCCAGGGTCGGCCGATTCAAAACGAGCTTCGGTAAAGCCAATCCCGTACATCTCCACGCCTTACCCTGGGTCGAGCACCCGCTGATCGTCCAGAACTACTTCGGCGAGGGTGGCCTGTCGGGGGACGGCGTCGGGGTGAGCTGGCTGATACCTAATCCGTGGGACCGCTACATCGAACTGACCTACGAGCTTATCAATAACGACAACTCGCTGTTTGCCGGGCAAGAGACCGACGACTTCGTGCATCTGCTGCACTTGAAGCATTTCTTCGACCTGTCCGACGCTTCCACGTTCGAAGCGGGGTTGAGCTTTGCGACGGCCCCGAATGACGAGGGACACGGCGGCAACCGCACGATGGTTGAGGGTATCGACCTGACGCTGAAGTGGCGTCCGCCGAAAAGGGCACGCTACAAATCATTCCTCTGGCAAACCGAGTTCCTGGCAGCGCAGGCGGACTTGCGCGGTGGCCAGGAGACAACATGGGGCATGTATACCGCCGCGGACTATCAGTTCGCTCGCCGCTGGGTGCTGGGCGCTCGTTATGACTATTCGCAGATGCCGTACAGTTCGAGTCTGCATGAGCACGGTTACTCGGCTTACCTGACATTCCTGCAGAGCGAATTCCTGTATTGGCGTTTCGGGTACATGTTCACTGACCGCAATTTTCGGGTGGAGGGCGACAAGCGCGAGCACGAAGTGTATCTCCAGTGCAACTTCAGCCTCGGTCCCCATCCCGCCCATGAGTATTAACCAGGAGACGCGCCAATGTCACTTTTTGTGAAACGACATCTTTGGCTGTGCACAGCGTGGGTTGCGCTGTTTTCGACGCTTGATGCCGAAGGCGGTGGTAAGCTACGTGTTGTAACTACCACGACTGACCTTGCTACCATTGCCCGTGCCGTCGGGGGCGACAAGGTCGAGGTTACGGCCATCGCCACCGGTCGCGAAGATCCGCACTTCATCGCGGCCAAACCCAGCTACATGATGGCGGCCCGGAAGGCCGATCTGTGGATCCGCGTGGGACTCGAGTTGGAAATCGGGTACGAGGAGTTGATTCTGGACGGCTCGCGCAACCCCAAGATCCGCCTTGCCACACCCGGCCACCTGGACGCCTCGGAGGGCGTGCTTCGCCTGGAGGTTCCCACACAGAAGATC
>JBARRC010000462.1:0-8362 GCA_049644045.1 Phycisphaerae bacterium | reverse complement strand
CAAGGGCACTTTGATAATTGCCGTCGTCCCATTCCGCGCGGGCGAGGCGCCCGAGCAGCCGGGCGTCGTCGCCAGTGCCCGCCGCCAGTGTGCGCAGCTCGGATACATCTTCGGGTGGTGTCAGGTCAAAACCCCACTGCGCGACGTGGTCTCTTGCCCACTGCTGAAAATCACGATCGAACTCTTCCGGTTCGATATCGATCTGCTGTTGGAACACCTCGCGCTGGGTCTGTCCCGCGCCGAATCGGGCAAGCATCGCGCCTATGCTGTCGTAGCCGAACCGCTCGACGATATACTCGCACATCCATTCGCTTTGCGCGTAGGCCTGCTGCCGGTCGTTGGGACGTTGCGGCCTGATGAACGCCCAGTCAATGGACTCAAGCGTAAAGAGCCGGTTGCGGCGAGCGGCGTCGGCAAGCATTTCGCACCAGGCGAAGGGGCACGGGGCGTCTTCTTGAGAAACAGCCAGCCCCTCCGTGAACCAATGCGGAATCCGGTTGTGCGTCGCCTCCAGGGTAACGGTATGGGTGAACTCGTGCTTGAGCACGCGGGCGAGGTTGTAGCAGCCCGTCGTTCGCGCAGGGTCGCGCGGCGACGCGATCGCGATGACCCGTCCCGTACACGCACCGATCGTGTGAATCCACGGCTTCCCGGTGATGCGTACGCCGAACGCGCGATGGGTGGGGAAGATCTCGACGATCGTTTTATCTACAGGTAACGTGTCATAGTCGCCGGTGACGGCGTCGTAGACTTCCTCTAAGCGGTTTGCGGCGAACTCGCCCAGCCCCGGATCACGCCCGGCGTCGTACTTGACAAGGAAGTGCGCCGTCTCGAAACGGGTGAACTTCTCGAGCATTTCGAGCAGTTCGAGCGTGAACTTGGTCCGCTCGTTGAACGGGTCCAAGGACCAGGCACCCTCGAGAGCGTCGCGCGCCTTTGCCTCCAACCCCCACTGCATGTACATCATGCCCAGTTCGGTGCGGGCGTTGGCGTCGGTTGGATCAAGTTCGATGGCCTTACGGTATTCTCGCTCCGACGCGGCGTACTGGCGGATGCCCGAAAAGGCGTCGCCGAGTGTCCGGTGAAACAGCGCACAGTCGGGATTGATCGCCGCCACAGACGTGGCACGAGCGCGAACTCCTGCGTCATCATATTGACACGCGCTGGCAGCCGCACTGATCACCAGAGCGTCCAGGTCGTTGGGGTTGATCGCCAGCGCCCGCTCGCACGTCTCGATGGCCTGTGCGTACCGACGCTCTACAACAAGCTCCTTCGCGAGCAAGTGAATCGCGGGCGCGTACCGGGGATTGATTTGAAGCGCGTGTTCCACCTCTCGCTCGACCTCCTCGAAGTTCCAACCGTCCAGCGCGACCTCGCCAAGCCCAACATGTGCTTGAGGAAGTTTCTTGTTGATGCGCAGCGCGGCCCGGTAGTCCGAAACACTGCCGCTTTCCTCGTCGTTGTTATACTTTTCGCGTAGGAGGTCGCCTGCGGCGATGCGCGCGGGCCAATACGTCCGATCGACCCGCTCATAGGCCATCTGCAACATCTCATGGAGCGCGTGCTTGGTGCGCCGGGCCACGTTCGTTCGCGTCAGGACGCTGTACCGCAGGAAGCCAACCGCCGTATCGGTGATCCATTCCGCGTCGCGCGGCAGTTCGGCTCGCGCAACGAGCTGCTTGTCGAACCAACGGTAGACCTCAATGGCTTCATCACGGCGACCGAGCAGCTCCAGCGTATCGGCGAGCAGGAGCCTCGCCCCGGCGTGGTTTTTGTCGAGCTTGACGGCGCTGCGTGCGCGGTTTAGTGCCTCCTCATACCGGCCGGTTCGGCGATACAGCTTTGCCAGCAGGTAATGCCACACCGGCGAGTCATCGGCGCCGAGCTCGACGAGGTCTGCGATTGCCTCGTCATAGTGGCCGATCTGTAGCCGGCATCGCGCCAGACCCAATGCTGCCTCCAGGGCATGACGCGACTCTTTCGCGAGCGATTCGTACGCCTCGATGGCCTGCTCGTACGCGCCTTCCATCAACAGATCGCGCGCATCAGCCAACGTCAACGCCGCTGCGGCCGGTGCGATTGGGCTCGACTCACTGACTTGTCCGACTGTCGGGCCGGCCAGGAAAAGCCAGCCCGTCGCAACCACGAACCGCAGATAGCGAAGATGTTCAGTTTTCACAGCGTCCATGGGGCAAAGTGTCGGTGGAATGCAGAGTCTGCGTGCTGCTCCACCTCGCGGTGAAAGTCGTGGAAGGCCTGCAGCAGGGTCTTACCCTCCGGGGTCAAAACCGTCCCACCGCCGGCACGACCACCACGCCGCGCCTCCACGACAGTGATCCCCGTCCGCTCCTCGATGAACCGCAGATGCTCCCAGGCTGCCCGATAGCTCATGCGAAGCCGCTTAGCCGCCGCCGACAATGACTTGGTGGTGTTAATCAGATCGAGCAGACGAACCTTGCCGGGACCGAGAGCGTTAAGCCCGTCAATGACGATCCATAGCCGCAACCGCCCTTCCCAGGCCCCGGGAGGCGCATCGCGCTTGGGTGTCGAGCGACCTTTGCGTGGACCGGGTTGAACTCTTGGCACGGGTTGTCTCCGCTAAACAGTAATTGCTTACGGCACGGTGAACGCCTTGAGGAACTCCGCGAAGTCGAGCAGGTCCACGTCCCCGTCGCCATCGAAGTCGGCCACGTGGCAGGGGAAATCGCTGGGGATCGCGGGTCCATCGAAGCAGAGGCCCATCAACTGTTTGAAGTCCTCCAGGTCCACGTCGCGATCGGCATCGAAATCTCCGGTACCAGGCAGCTCACACTCATCGGGGACCCCGTTATCGTCAAGGTCCTCGCTAACGCCGGAAGCCGTGTCGCATTCATCCGGGACGCTGTTGCTGTTGCAATCCGCGCTGAGGCCGCATGGTGCCTCGCATCCATACGCATCGCAATCGATGTCGCACGCGTCTGCCACCCCGTTGCCGTTACAGTCGATCAGACCGCCCTCGGGGCCGATCGTTCTTACCCTGACCTGGGTCGGCTGACCCGGCTTAAACAAGCCGAGGGTCACCGTCGTCGCCCCCGGACTGATATCGGTCTGGAAGCGGAAATTGTAAAGCGTGCCCCAGCGCAGGGCGTTGGCGTACGGGTTTTCGTCGTAGCTGGTTGTCGCCCAGGTGATCTCCCCGTCTACGACCGTCGCCGGCCAATCCGTCAGGTCATAGATCTCGCCACTGTGGTAGTCCACATCGTGGAACGCGATCCCCCCGACGATGATGCCATCAGGTAGCAGCACACTGACCGAACCGCAGGACCGATCCGAGTTGAGGTTCTCCACCGCGTATTCATACTGCCAGAACCCCAGCCCAAGGCTGGTTGCCTTCGCGGCCAAAATGAACAAACCCTCGCCGGGCACCTGCACGTCCGTTTCCACAACGGAGGGATCGGTGTCCTGCCAGGCGCGGATGGCCGGCTGTCCCCGCTGGGCCTGATCTGTGACGTTGATTTCGTACTCGTTCTCGGAGGGCTCGGTGACGATTACCCTGCGATAGCACACGCTGTTGTTGTTGTTTCCGGCGAGCGAATCGTCGGCTGCAACGTAATGGCCTTGGACGAAGTACAGCGCCCCCGTGTTCCAGTCGGGATTAAGGTCGGCGTCGTGCACCTGAAGTCGTTTGTCGATCACCTCCTGCCACTCCCCCCAGATCGGAGGATAGGGGAAGAACCCGGTGTGGGCATTGACATCGGATCGGCGGCTCATGTTGGCTTGGACGCCGTTAAGACGGGCGGAGTAGGGATCGGAGCAGCCCACGCCGAGCTCGCTTCCGTCAGTCGGATCATAGCATGGACCACACAGACTTTCCGAGACCGCATAAAAACCGTGCTTCACCCAACTCATCCCGATCTGCTCAAATCGCCCGTTCCTGAGCCGGTACATTGCCTGCGAGATCAGCGGGTGCCAGCGCGTACGCGCCCACCATCTTGCCCGCTCATCCCCGAGGTTACACGCGTTCGTTCCCACCGCGTAGGCGGTAATGTCGCCGACGCGACCGAAGCGAAAAACGCTCTGTAGATCGGCCACAATGATGTCCGGGCCGATCTGACCCTCGCCCGCCACAGCCGCGGTGGGCTTGGTGAACTCGGGACGAGCAGGTGCCATCGCCGCATTCGCAACCGCAAGCATTCCGCCGATGCACCCAAGCATACCCAAAATGGTCTCGTGACGTGGCAGGGTAAACCCCCCGTAGACCGACGAACGTCGATGCGAAAGAGCAAGCCTATAGAGTACTCCACAATCGTAAACAGTTCAACTGCACCCTTCGCCCAAAGCTTCGGCGTGATGCCTTGACAATCGCAGAGGTTGGTGGGCTGGCCCCTAAATGGAGCCGAAGGACCATTGTCGCAACCGATGGCGTAAACAGCCTTCCTGTCTTAGACTCAGCGCCGATGTACTGGGTTGTTCTGATCGCCGTCGTTGGGTCCTTCCTCGCGTCGCTATTGTCCACGTGCATCGTTCGGGCGTGGGCGCGCCGGCGCAATTTCGTCGACCGCCCGAGCGGGCACAAGCAGCACGACGCTCCCGTCGCGCTGGGCGGCGGAATCGCGCTGATGATCTCGATCTGTGGTCCGGTTCTCGTCGGGACCATCATCGCCTGGACCTTGCGAGGCAACACCCCGCCTGCATTTTTGCCCGCGTTCATTCAGATGCATCTCGACGGGATTGCGTCGAAGTTGCCTCTGGTCGTCGCGATTGTGGCCGGAAGCGTTGTGTTGCACGTGGTTGGTCTGATCGACGACCGCCGTCCGCTCGGACCCCGGGTCAAGTTCGGCGTGCAGTTTGCGGTCGCGCTTTTCACCGCGTGGCTGATGGGCGTCCGGGCGATCGAGGTGCTCCCCGCGCCGCTTTCGATCGGCGTGACTGTTCTTTGGATCGTTCTTGTCACCAACGCGTTCAACTTCCTGGACAACATGGACGGGCTCAGCGCGGGCGTGGCCGTGATCGCCGCCGCCATCTTCGCCGTCGCATCCATGAATGCCGGGCAGGTATTCGTCCCCGTGATGGGCTTTGTCGTGGTGGGTGCGTTGCTTGGCTTTTTGTGCTTCAACTTCTCACCCGCAACGATCTTCATGGGTGATGCGGGCAGCCTCGTCATCGGCTACCTGATGAGCGTCCTGACGATCCTGACGACGTTTCACGATCCCGCGCAGAACCTGACGCCGCTTGGTGTGATCGTGCCGGTGGTGGTATTCGCCGTCCCCCTCTACGACGTGATAAGTGTCGTGATACACCGAATTCGCGTGGGTGAAAGTCCGTTTCGCGGTGATTGGCGGCACTTTTCGCACCGCCTGGTGAAACGGGGCATGACGCAGCGCGGTGCCGTGCTCACCATCTATCTCGCCACAGCCGCGACCGGTTTGCCGGCGATCGTCCTGCCAAAAGTGGATTGGATCAGCGCGTCACTGTTGCTTGTGCAGTGCCTTTGTGTTGTCGCCATGATTGCCATCCTTGAGCACATCTCAAACGACACCTCCCCGTGAATGATGCGGCCTAGCCGGAAGGCACGTTGTGCGTCTGACGCTCGCGTAGGGTTTTCACGATGAACCGCAGGCGCTGCGCCACCGAATGCTCCTTCAAGACCATCGTTCGCGCGGCGTCAGGCTGATCAGACCGAGCACGCTCTCGCGATTTCAACCGGCGTACCAGGTCTTCCAACTCGCGTGAGGTCCGGTAGAAGTGCAGGTGCGGTGCGAGGCCAGCCAAACCTGGATAGGCTCGCTCGAACGGCTCATCCGGTGCACGGCAGATGACATGGGCACCGGCTGCCAGCGCATCCAGCGCGGTCTGAATGGCTAGCGGTGATGAATCCGGAAGAAGCACGACCCCGGCCGCGTTCATGATCCGGTTCAGCGCATCCGCCACCGGAATGGCACCACGTCGAATCTCCTCCCCTTGCCCGATCGAGGGCCAATTGTGTCCCCAAACCCAAACGTGGCAGCTCTTCGCGGTCAGCACTTCTGCGGCTGCACGCGCGATCGTCGCCGGGGCGATCCGGCTGCGGACAAACCCGAGAAAGTGCTCGCGGACCATCGCATCTGACAGGGTCGTACCGCTGTCGCGTTGGGCCTCGTCGAGCAGCTCTTCGGCGATGCCGTTGCGATAGCGATCCACATTTCGCTTCACCGAGGCCTGTAACGCGCGCCACAGCGCCACATGGCTCACAAGTTCAACATTGCACGCCTCTGGTCGATCGTCGGGGAGGTTCATCAGCACGGCCACATCCACATGCAGCGCGTCGCTTTCCTGCTGTGAAAGCGTAACCGGACCATACATGGTGTCGTCAGCCGCCAGAGCACATCCCTCGATGAGGCTGGCAGGAATGCCGGCGCCTACCAGCGCGTCGCAGACGGCCTGCGTTGCGGCAAAGGCCACTTGTCGCCGGTCCACCGCTTCCGTCGTGGGCGGTTGCACAATCGCCTCTGGGAAGTACCACGACGCGACGGGAAGCTCATCCGGCAACAGCGCGCACATCGATCCCGCACCGCCATTGACAAAAAGAACAAGATCCGCGGCAACGTTGTCGATCGCTTGGAGGCGGGCCGCAAGATGGCACTTACCCGGCGCGTCGGGAATACACAGCTCGTGCGGCCATCCCAGCCTGGTGAGCCCGCGTCCAATCCGTCCGGCCTGTTCCAGCGACGCCGGTCGCGGGTCGACGCTGAGGACAGCCACTCGCGGCGCGGACGGCAACGATCGAACGGTACGGCTGCCAAGCCGTTTCACAGAGGAATCGACCATGCGTGTGTGCACGTCAAGGACGACCTGCCCGGCCTCCTCGAGCCCGCGTTGCAGCTCGGTGATTTCAGCGGCCGATCGTTGCGGAACCGTCAGCAGGTGAACCGGCAGTTCATAGCCTGGGTGCCGTTCAAAGAAGATGCGCAGGCTCTCGGCCAGCGCTCCGTCTTCATCCAAAACGAACACGAGCCGCCCCGCCGCGAGCAGGTCGGCGTAGTCGTGCAAGTGCATCGCGAGTTTGAGTTGAAGCGGGCTTTGCTCGACGATGAACAGCGCGGCGTGCGCCGGCAGCTTGCCGGCCACCACGAGAGGCTCGACACCGGTCAGCACGCCCGGCAACGTGATATTCGCACCATCGCTGAGAAAACCGGCGAAGACCTCGGCCGCGCTGACCGTCGGCATGGACGACTGGCCGAACCAGGTGAGACGGCCATCATTGGAGGGGATCAGGAACGTACGGCTGCCATCGCGACCGGTGGCAGACGTCACTCCGTCCGGAATGGAGGCCGCATCGACTATGGCTGCGACATCCGGCTGAAACGCCGTGAGCGCAGCTATGTTGCGGCGGTAGCAATCCGTGAAATCGTTTTCAAATCGTTGGGGCCTGGCCACGGGATAGCATCATGACTACAAGAAACGCAACCCACGCGAGCCAGGCGATTCCGGCAATAACCAACGGCCACCGCGGCAGCGGCGGTGCGTTGCCGACAGGGACATTCGGATCCGCCCAGTCGATTCGCGGCTTCTGAGGCTCGTCGGACGAGCTGTTTTGAGATGTCACGGTGCGCGCCTCGCCGTCACGCTTTTCCCCATTCCCGTTTCTCAATTCGCTATTCGCCATTCGCTATTCGCCATTCGCCGGCACATCAATGCTCACAGGGACCTCCAACCGCTCCGCGCCATCGATGTCGGTCATCACCGTCAATACGGCGTGATGGGTGCCCTCGGGAAGCTCACGCGCCAGCTTCACATTCAAGAAGCGAATGTGGTGATAACCCGAGCTCGCCTCCTGATCAATCGTCGCGACGATCGCATCGTTGTCGCACGTGATCTCGGAGATGTTCAGCTTTAGCTGCGGCAGGACCTGCAGCTTGACGCGCCGATGCGTTCCGACGTCCGTACCGTCCTGGCGGAACAGAACCACCGGCGGCTCCACGGCGATCCGTGGGGCGACGATGCCAAAGACCGGCACCCGCACCACCGGCTGATCCAACGAGCTTGTTCGCACCTCCAACGTCGTGCCGAACGGCCCGGCGGGAGCATCGTCACGAAGCATCAAAACGACCAGATATTGGGTCCGTTTCGGCACGCTCCCGGCAGAGGTGATCGTCACATCAAAGAGCCGCCCGGCTGTCGCCTCCACAACATCAAAGGGGGCCTTGTTAGTCGAGCGAATCGTCACCGGCGCGAACTGTTTTCCCCACTGTGATGCCTGGCGCGTGGCGTCAATCGTCTTCGGACGCCACGTCAGGTCTCCCACGACTTCACCGCGTAATGAGACGACCCGCTCCCGCTCGATCCCGTCGATGCTCAGCTTGAGGGTCACCTTCGCAGTAGCGATACCCAAGGAGGCGTACTC
>JBARRC010000461.1:0-2225 GCA_049644045.1 Phycisphaerae bacterium | reverse complement strand
AACATCATAGCTATCCAGAGTGCCGGAGCAAATCCTTCACGCACGATGGAGATCGCTAACAATCTCCGCGTGCGCCCGTGGAATTCTCGCGCCGGCGGGGCTCAAAATCGACGGCAGTGCCATTCGTGTAGCCTCTACCAATTCCGGTGGATTCGTGAAACGCGGTGGGTCACAGGTTCTCGAGAAGTGACGCCTTCTTGCGCAACTGTTTGAGCCCCTCGAACAAACGAGACTTCACGACGGACTCCGGAATATCGAGCACTTCCGCAATCTCCGGGCGAGGCAGGTCCTCCACATAGCGGAGGCGGAGCACTTCGCGCTGCGCCTCGGGCAGGCTGCGAACCAGCTCGCTCAGACGTGATCGTTGCTCGTTTCGTACGAGCCTTGTCAGATGCCCCGTCAAAACCTCATGCACTTCAGACGCAGCGGGAAGTTCCTGGCCCTCCCGATGCCTCGCCCGATGGCGGAGGAGATTAAAACACTGATTCCGAGCGGTCTTGTACAACCAGGGCCGAAAGGCGTCGGGGACACTTGTCGCCGCGAGCACTCTATAGCAGATGTCCTGGACCGCATCCTCAGCCTCTTCCATGTTGCCCAGATACCCCCAGCAAAATCGAACCAACTTGTCCCGGTAAAGCTCATCGAGAAGGGCGCCGGCGCCGGTGCCACCCTTGCGCAGCCGGGCAACCAACGACGGCGTCATGTCTTTGGCCTGAAGCTCGGATTCCTGCTTGTTCGGTTCCATGATGCACTTCAGCGCTGGATCACGTGCCCGTAAACAAGGATGTTGATCATACCCGGATCGTCAAGCCTGGATACAGGCTGCGTCAGACTCGAGACCCGTGACACTTCCGGCGGGATCTGGTTGCTCGATCAGAGCCGCGACCGTGAGGGAGCGGACCAGTCGCGCCCGTGTTATTGGACGAAGCGGCTACGCCGCAGGGGTTGGTGCCGAGCGGTTGCTGGCGTGGTGCGGGCCTGGATTGGGGATCGTGAGCAGCATTTCTTCGGCATCAAGTTCCTCTTCGTCAACACGCTGGCCTACGACTGGCCGCTGCTCACCCCAAAAAAAGTCCGCCAACCCAATCGCAAACGCCTTCCCGACATTCGAAGCGGATGCTCCTGCGGATCTTCGTGGAAAGCGAGAAGTCCGCCACACGTGCGGTGTCACTGAGCGGAGGTAGGCAGGAACGCTATTGGGGCGCGATACGCATCGCCTGCCGTGGACTCGCCGCCGTGGCGGGTAAACAGGTTAGCACAAACGCTGAGGAGACAATCAAACCGCAAGCCGATAGCTGTTGCCAGGGCTTGCTGGAACATCCGAAGGCAACGTCGACTGGGCTCGCGGTTTGCGCAATTGCTCTGTTGTCCCCGGATGAAGACTTGCCGCCTTTTGCGGATGGAGCACATAAGATTGCGACGCGTGCCGTCGAGTTGTCGGGGGGAAGCGAACCGTTGCCGCTACGGAGCCTCGCCCTGGCCTTCGACGCTACCGGTAACCGAAAGCGAGCGATTAAACTGATGCGGGAAGCACTCGCCGTCGCGAGCAACGACCCTGTGGAGAAGCGAAAAATCACCGGACGACTGGACGAATGGGCAGACGGGAAACGCGCAATTCCAACAGACTGAGGCACGTCGAACGGCTGATAACGACATCAAGGAGAATGTAGAGAGACCCGGTGGTGCGTGGCCTCCCGAAGGTACCGTCTTCTGCTCGCGTGACCGACGCCATCCGAACCCGACCGCAGCAGTCGAACGCCAGCGCGAGGCGGCCCCCGAGATCCGATTCCTGTTGCTCGAACAGATCGACGAGCAGCTGGGCGTCCTGGAGCCCTACCGGGTCATACACGCGCTCTGCGGAGCGAGCGATCCCGACGACAGAGCGCTCGGCTGTACGAGTCGCTAATAGGAATGCAGTGTACTATTGTTCTGCCTGAGCGGGTGGTGTTTTATCTCCGGATTTTCCGCTTGACACTAGCGAAGACAGCACCGATAATGCTCCGTAGAAGCACACCGCTGAAGCTGTACGAGTACTCTAGGAAGCAAGTGTTTGTTTCAACTCGGCTAGACTCCACTGTGCAAGAGAATGAGGTTGTAGTTATGCAGGGAACCGTAAAGTGGTTCAATGGCACCAAGGGTTTCGGATTCATCAGTCCCGACGATGGGAGCGAAGATGTGTTCGTGCACCACTCGGGCATCGAAGGCACCGGCTTTAAGTCACTCCA
>JBARRC010000460.1:0-8774 GCA_049644045.1 Phycisphaerae bacterium | reverse complement strand
AGGAGTGACTGAACCTCATTGAGCGCACCCTCCGTGGTGGCGATCACGTTGATCGCACGGGACGAGTTGTCCATCGCCTGATGGACCACGGAAATCTCGGAGCGCAACCGCTCCGAAACGATGAGTCCAGCCGGGTTGTCCGCACCGCGGTTGATCCTCAACCCACTGGAGAGTCGCTCGAGCGAGAGGCGCAGCGCCTGCTGGGATTGCCCAAGGTGACGCTGTGCGATGAGCGACGGGACATTACTGTTAATCCGTGACATGAATCATCCTCCCTGATTTCCCCGAGTGTTCTAACGAACACCGGTACACGTCGTTGCCATTTCTTTCTGAGTCACCGCGAGCGACCCGCGTGATTCGACGGGCGAGGCTCGTCGGGTTCCTGACCCTCGTCTGACTCCTTCCGGGGCTTCTCATCCTTCGCATCGCGTGACTGAGTCCCGGACTTGTTCTTGACCACGTCACGCGACACCGTTTCCGATCTATTCTTTTCCGCGTCATGATCGATCACGTCGGTGACGTCCCGCGGGCGTAGTTTTGCAGCTTGTTGATTCTCACGTTTGATGGCGTCGTACACCTCCTTACGATGGACCTGGATGTGCCGAGGCGCGGTAATGCCCAGCCGCACCTTGTCACCCCGGACGTCGACGACGGTGATTTGCACATCGTCGCCGATCATGATCGTCTCATCACGCTGTCTTGATAGCACCAACATAGATCGGCTCCTTCCTTGCCATACCGATGCGTCACGGTGCTTTGAACACAAATTCGGCTGGGCAGACTTCGCATCAATCGCCTACCTATTGTAGTCCCGCCCTGGTGGTTCCGGCTACCCCCGCTGTTAAGCGGTCTTGCTCAATGCGGCGGCCTTGGCGATCCGCATCAGAGGGTGCCGCGTGGAGTATCGCTTGTCGCTGAGCACCAGTTGGCGTGCCTTGCGATTGCCCACATTGACCACGAGGGGACCCTGGAAGTTCCCGGTCAACAGCTCGTCAACCTTGTTGACGATGATGAAAACCTGGGCGTCGTTGGGGTCCGTCAATCCAATGCACTCGAGATCGTCCAGCTTGACGGGTACCTGATAGTCCGCGACGAACAGCCTCGGATCGCACACCACAAATGCCAGATCCGGCGTCGACACGGATTGAAGCCAGTAAAACCCACTGCCCTCGCCCGTTTGGATCAGGGCGTACTCAGGCTGATTGGGAAACCCGAGAATACCATCCTCAAACGTGATGAGCCGAGCCGGATCCACTTCCAATTGTCCGAAACGCGACGTCTCAATAATCATCCTGAGTCTCCCATAACCGATTCAAAGTGTTGACACCTCACGATCAACCAGCTTCCCCTACGCCAGATAATCCAACAAAGACAAGCCCAGCAAACCGGAGCTTGTTTGCAGGTTGGCCTGAAACTGCATCATGGCCGCCTGCATCTTTGTCACTGCTTCCGCATAATCGAGGTCCTGAATCTCTGAAAGAAAAACCTGCGCGGTCGCGGCGGCGTCCCCCATCTGGAGCACCTTCGCTTGCATCGCTTGGGAACGGGCGCCGATGACACCGTGTATCCGCGTCGCCTCGGTCTGGAGCCCGTCAAGCCGCCCGCCGGCCAGCGTAAGGGCCCGCGTGTCATCGGCACGCAGAGCGTTCTCCACGTCGATCAGCGCGTCGATGATGCCCTCCGTACGTGTCGGGTTGACGTCATCACCCAGAAGCTCGGTTTCGTCGCCTGTGACCGTCTGTGCGAGGCCCAGATCCATGGCTGCCGTTGACACGTTCAGGCCGCTTACGGACAGACCACCGCCACCGCCCGTCTCGTCACTTATGCGGATCCCGTTACCGATCTGGGCGAAGGACGCGGTGATCGCCACGCTCGCTTCCTCGGCGGCCACGTTGATCAGGTCGATGACGTCGCCGATGGTCACGGCCCCGTCGAGGTTGACATCCACCGTCGAGCCGTCCTTGGCGGTGATGCGCAGGTCATCCTTGCCCTCGACGGTGGTGACGCCGCGTCCGAAGTTCAGCCGATCCAACGGCGTCGCGGCGTCAAATGTACGAATCCCCAGGTCAGCCGCCGTCGTCCCGCTGTTCTCCCCGATGCTTAGCGAACTGCCCGAGACCCGATTGAACACGTCAATCCCGGTTCCGTCCTCGTTGATCCTCGCTAGAACGGAGACGCCGGCGTTGTTGATCGCGTTGATCATGTCCTGCACGGTTTCGGCCGTGCTCAGATCGATGGTCGCCGTCCGTAAACCGTTGGTGATAACAAGACCGCCTTCGAGGTCGATGCCCGTCCCGCCGACGAGAGCCTCAACGAGAGCCAACCGCGTCAGACGCGGCACGAGCGCTTCCCCGGTGATCGTGTCGGTTGTTGGTTCGTTCGTGAGAATGCCCAGATCAGCCGCGATCACGCCCGTGCTTGTATCGGTGATCGATACCGCAGATCCGCCCGGCGCAATGACCAGGCCGGTGTCACTGAGTGATGCGGTCACGCCCGCACCGGCCTGGCTCGCCGCCTCATTGATCATGTCGACGATGTCGCCGATCGTGTCGGCGGCGCTGAAATCCACAGTGAACGCGCCTGCGCCGTCCGCCTCGTTGAGCACCAGAATACCCCGCCGGATGTCCTTCCCGTTGGCGCCGGCGATGTCGTCGAGTCGTATTGAAGCCGTCAGTGCGGGTGTTAGATTCACGTTGGTTGCAATGGATGTGGACAGCGCACCGAAGACCAGATGACCCGGCATACTGATCGAACCGGTAAGCCCCTCACCCATCCGCGTCAGCAGCTCTCCGGTGTCGCCGACATAGGTGACGCCTCCCGGACCATCGACGAACGGGCGATCGGTGGTGCTGCGTCCCGCAAAGACGTAGCGCCCGTTGAACTGGCGGTTGGCGATGGTCTGGATCTGCTGCCGGATCGCGGCCACCACCTCGGCCTCGGCCTCACGCTCGTCCGCAGTTGTCAGGTCACCAACAGTCTGACTGACAATGACCAAGGCCTGCGTGAGCATATCGTTGATCTCAACGAGGGCGTTGTCGGCGACTGACAGGAAATTGTTACCGTGCTGCAGGTTGGCCACGAACTGGTTCTGCTGCGCCAACGCCTGGGTCAGGTCCACCGCACGGGCGGCGCCGACCGGGTCCTCGCCGGCCGTGATGAAGCGGCGGCCTGTGGCGATCCGCGCTTGCGACACGAACAGATCACGCTGCGTGTGTCGGAGCGAATCGACCACGAAATCGGTTCGCATGTTCTGGCTTACCCTTGCGATGTTAATGGGGCTTATCGCCATGGTTCATCCACCAGGTCTGTGACACAGGTCTGTGGGACCGACTTTTCCAGTCGGTCAGCAGGTCCGTGGGACCGACTTTCCAGTCGGTCAACAGACACTCCGTTACCGTATCAGAACGATCAGTTCCCTCAGTAATTCATCCACCACGCTCACATAGCGAGCCGCTCCTTGAAACGCCCGCTCGAATTTAATCAGCGAGATCGCCTCTTCATCGAGGTTGACGCCGCTGATGCTTTCCCTTTGGGTCTGAAGCGCCGCGAGGACGGAGGAGGTCGCCTCGACGTCGTCGTGAACAGCGGCAGACCTCACCGCCGCCGTGCTCGCGATCGAGTTGTAGAATCCTGCGATCGACACTCCGCCCAGTCGTTCGCTGAGAGCCGTGTCGAGCGCTGCGATCCGCCCGGCGTTCGTACCATCGCCGGACAGAAAGACCGACGCAGCGGCCAGCAGCGAAGGCTGCTCGACCAGCGCCTCGCTGACGGCGATGTTCCGCGCGTCGGCGCCGGTAAAAAACGTATTGATCCCCAGGGCGGCGAGCAGTTGCGAGGTGTCTTCACGCGCTTCCTGCCCATCGTATCCGAAGGTGAACGTAAAGCCGGCGCCCGCGGTGAGCTGCAGCCGGTGGTCGCTCGTGATGGAGGCCGTTACACCTTCCACACGCGCGTTGATATCCTCGACAAGTGACTCCAGCGTCGTACCCGCGTCGGTCCCATCCAATTCAACGTTGATTCGATAGGCGACGGGCGTGCTGGTGACATCGTCGGACACTGTGATGTAGAAGCTGCCGTTGCGTGGTGGGAAGGACAGTCCTGCGGCACTGCTGTCGAGGGGTGCATCGGTCGCCAGCACGTCGTTGCTGCCCGTCACCGACGTGAAGCCGGTCAACCCCTGCCCGTCGGCGTGGATGCGGTTCACCTCCGCGATCACGGCCGCCGCCAGCTCATCAACCACTTCGATCTGCAGGTGCTGATCCCGGCTGAGAATGAGCCCTTCCAACCGCCCGCCACGGACCTCGACTTGCTGGTTCGTGTCGGCGAAGCGGATGGACGTACGCGTCGACTCGCCGACAACCTCCTCGACCGCGACGAGCCCGCGCACCGAGTGACCCTGAATCAGCGCCTCGCTGGCGATGTAGACGTTGATCGTTCCGTTGGGCTGTTCGTGGACCGTGACGTCAAAAAGCTCGCTAAGATCACGAAGCAGCGCCTCGCGCTGATCGCGCAGCCCCGTTGCCTGCCCTTGCCCACGTGCCTCGGCCGTCGTGATCTCCTCGTTGAGGCGGGCGATGTCGCGAGCGATCTGGTCGGCATTGGCCACGATTGCCGCGATCTGCCCGTCAATGTCATCGCCCAGCCTGGCGAGCTTGGCGCGCAGCTCACGAAGCGACTCAGCCAGGAGCACGCCTTCGGTGATGGCCAGGTCGCGGACGGCGAGGTCTTCCGGTGTGTTCTGGAGTTCATCGAAAGCGTGGAAGAATTCGAGCAGGCGCGCGCCGGCACCCGTACCGCTGAGGTCGTCAAAGAAGGATTCGACCTGCGCGATCGAGCCCTCTTGCGTGGAGGCCGACGCCTGCGCACCGATCGCCAGACGGACTCGCCCCTCCAGCGCCTCGTCAATGTTGCGTTGGATGGCGGTTAGCGCCACGCCGGCACCGGGCTGAAGATCGCCCGTGATCCGACCGCCTTGAAGCGGATCGAGCTGTGGTGACAATCGCGTGTAGTCGGGGCTGCCCACACTGCTGATGTTGCTGCCCACGACTTGCAGCGCGCCCTCATAGCTCAGAAGCGCTGTTCGTCCAACCTGTAAGGCGGAATTGAGGAGTCCCATGGCTACCTATCCGACCGTCTCGAAAATCCGCGTCTCCGCCGGCGCGACCAACGCACCGTCGCCCGCATAGCCGACCGGCTCGCCGTCCGCAGGCTTCACCGACGCAAAGACCCATTTCAGATGATTCAGGATTTCGCGGGAGATGACGCCGGCCACGCGGTTCACCTGCGTCGCCTTCGACGCTGCCTCACGCAGCTTCTCGGCCGCATTCAGCAGGCCGGGCCGCTGAGGCCCCGGCAAACGCGAGGCAAGCTGTGACACTGTCAGGGCACGAGCCGTCTGCGGCGGCAGCCCCATCTCCTCCCCGATCGCGTCCATGAGTTGACGGCGCAAGCCTTCGCGTTGATGCAACCGTTTCGCAATCGCCCGCTCCCGTTCGTCCAACTCGCGCATGGCCGGGATGTCCGCCCGTCTCATCGCATCAATCTTGGATTGAACCAACGCCAGGAGATGCTCCTGCAGCTTCCGCAGGCTGCTAAACAACCTCAACAGATCCTGCAAACGCTTTGGTTCGATTGCCTTTGTCATGCCTGCACCTTTCTGCCGCCTGCGCCCTGCTTGCTTATCAGTTGCTGTTGCCGTTCGAGCCGGTTAAGCATCGCCTGGTCGAGCCCGCGCTGCGCCGCGGTCCCCATCCGTTCCGCGAGAATGCCGTGTAGCTGCGCCGCGAATATCTGCTCGCCACGCCCACCGTGACCGTACGAACCTTTGAGTTTGTTTTCGCGCATCGTTTTGAACAGCGTGCCGTAGAATACCGAGCCGACCACCCGGCCCACGGTCTCGCGCAGCCGGTCCAGATCACGTCGAACCGCGTCCTGCGTGGAGGTCACTCCGTTGACACTCGTCTCATACACGCTTAACCCTCGTACAAAATCCTGGCGTGCAGCTTGCCCGCCCTGTGAATCTCTTCCAGGATCGACACCCGATCCGCAAACGGCACCTTGAGCCGGTTGAGCGCCTCGAGCAGGTCGCGCACCTGGGGCCGGCGCTCCTGCTCGGAGTCCAGGGCCACAAAGTCCTTCTGCTCGAACGCCGGTCTCGGGACCGTTCCGTCCGGAAGTGGGTTGACGACGGTCACGGTCAGTCCCATCTGGGAGACGATCACCGGTGACAATCTTGTGTCACCCGTTATCACGATGGTGCCCGCGTTGCGGTTGATGGTGACGCGCGCCTCATTGGATTCCATCAGAATCGGCGTCCGCTCGACATCGCGGATCCACGAGGCCGGATCTCGTCGCTGATGCTCCGGCAGCACCACCACCACGTTCTTGCTGTCCATCGCAAGGGCCACCCGGTCGAGGTCGGCGGAGATGCTCAGTTCCTTGTCAACCGCCTGGGCGATCGCAGCCGCCATCGACCATCCGGCGTGCGCCCCGTCGAGCACCAACGTGATGTAGGTCTGGTCCGGCTTGATCCAGGGGTTTGTGAACCCGGCCGCCTGCAGCTCGGCCCCGGTGGCCACGACGTTGGTGAACACGTCCCGCTCCATCCGAGCGCCGCTACGGATGATGCCGCTGGTTTTCGTCGAGCCGTCAAGCTCGATACGGCCCTGGGCGAACGCGAACAGGCCGTCCACCATCCGGTCGTGATAGATCAGCGGCGTCGGCAAAAGCCGCCCGCCTTCGAGGCTCTTCGCCGCCACGGCGGTCACCGACACGTCGAGCAGGTCGCCCTCGCGGGCCCCGTGGTCCGGGACCACGGCCTCGATCATCACGATGGCGACGTTCTTGGTCCCCTCGATGTCTTCCAGCGACTCGACGTTGGCGCCAAACCGCTCCATCATCGCGGCGAGCGCCTTCATCGTCGGCGCGAACTTGCCGCCGTCGCCGGTCTTGTCGAGACCGGTCACCAACCCATAGCCGAGAATGGCGTTCCGGCCTTGCCCCTGCAGGCGAGTCACGTCACCCACGCGGGCCATCGGCGTCTGACCTCGTGCCTCCACCGCGGCGGCAAGCAAGGTCGCAAGGAAAATGGCTGTGCACAGTCTTCTCATGGGACTAGAACGGCCTCACAAGATCAATCAATCTGGGAATCCAACCGCGACGCGAAGCGTCCCGAACCACCCCGTCGTTTTTGACCACCACGTTTTTGTCCGCGACCTGCGTGCTCAGGACGGTGTTGTCGGCGGTGACGTCCTCTTTGCGGCATGTTCCGGTGAAGGTGATCGTGCTGATCTCGTCGTCGTGCTGGACGCGCGCTCCGGCCTCGATCACGAGCAGGCCGTTGGGCTTGACGTCAATGATCTTGCCTGTCAGCCGCATCGTCAGGCGGTCCTCCCGCCTCGTATCACCTTCGTTCTTGAGTTCGCTGTTGTACTTGTAGCCGACGTTCGGCTTGCCACGCCGGAAGGCCGCATCGCCGAGGCCGCCGCCGGCCAACTTGAAGAAGGCGTCAAGCTCGCTCTTGATGTCGAATTGCTTCTTCGTTTCAAGGTCGGCGTCAGCCTCGAACTTGCGACTCTCGCGAACAATGATCGTCAGGAGGTCGCCGACCTTGAACGTCTTCGGCGGCGCCGGGCGAACTGTGATCCACGAATGACTTTCGTAGATCGCATTGCGCTGAATCTTCGGCGCCTCACGCGGCGTGATCTCGGGGATCTTGCCGACCTCAGCCTGACGCCTTCTGGCGCCGATTGACGAGGTCTGCGCGAGCACCGGGATCGTCGCCACGGATGTGATGATCACAACTACACTGACAAGGCGTCGCAGGTTCATCCGGTCCCCCTCGTCGCAACGCGTGTATTCAATGGCGCCGACGTCCCGAACCCGATCTGAACCGCCCCTGGCCCCACGACAACACCATCGAACTCCACACGCTTATTGTCCAGCGATCGCACGGTGATGACCTCACCGAGCAAACCATCTCGAAGTGCCTTGGCTGTGGTAACGACCCGCACGGCGCCGGCTACCGACATCAGCTTCACGAACTGCCCTCGCGTAACGAGGGGTACGGATTCGAGCATCGCCGGATCAATCACACTACCGGCTGAGATAAAGCGTTTTGCCCGCTGCCCGATCGTCTGCGCGGCGGCATCCAACCCCAACTCGTCAAGACGCGTGAACGACAGCGGCGTCAGCTCCACGTCTGAGCTATGGATCGTGGCACCTTGATTAACAGAACGACGCGCGACGACCACGCAACGTGTCATTGAGACCTGCACCACAAGCGGCACGGCCTGGACCGTCCTGCCGTCGGCGACAACATCCACCTCGAGCTGGATCAGCCCCAGCGGAGAACTATTGCGGCGCCGCACTTTGAAGTCATACGTCGGCCCGGATAGATCGAGCACTTGCTGCGAAGTGTGATCGAAAACGACGTCCGCCCGACCGCCGTATCGCGCGAGCTCGGTGTTGAAGTAGTCAATGACCGCCTGGCGCAAGGTCGACGGGCGCGATAATGCGGCACTGGTAGGACCACCCTGCGCGTTGTCATGCCCCACGATTGAACGTTCGGTCGAGGCGGATGCCGCCACAACATGGGATGGTCGAGTGACGGCGCATTGTGTCGCGCCGCTCAACGTGACCATAGCCATATTGGTCCCGCTCGCGGCAAGCACCGATCGAATCATGTCCATATGAATCACGCGCGAGCCACCGGCCGGCGGTGCACTGGTCACCGCCAGCTCAACGAGCGTACGCTCAGTTTCATGAGCAAACCC